>JALYSC010000417.1:804-3354 GCA_030855005.1 Bacteroidota bacterium
AATCGAGGCCGGCTTTCATATACGGAATAATATCATAGCCGAATTTCTCCCTAAAGGTTTTTTCAAAACCGGATGTCCAGATTTTATTTGCCGCATTGAGTTTGATCTCCCACGAATCGGTGAAGAGTGCGGACTTTGATCCTTTGAAGGCTTCTTTTAATGCCTCACCAACAGGAGTTGCAAACTGAGTGAAGGCCTGACTGTCAAGATGATTGATTACATATTGTGTATCCGGATACGTCCATGCGAATGTGAGTAGTTGACGAAAAGTTGAATCACCATAAATCTGGGTTCTATTTGCTTTATCAATATTACTCCCGGCTACAGGCCAGGCGCTGCCGAAAGTAAAATCGCATGTCATGCCAATGGAGTCGGCATATGCTTTTGTATAAGCAACCATGGCAGACCACTCTGGACTTAACCATTTTTGTGCAGTTAAATCTTTTGGATAATAACGTCCATACTGATCAGCATACATTTTCTGATAGCGATACAACGGATATACCCACGCTATCTCGACACCTCCAAAATTCATTGTCTTCAGCCAGTCAAGTTGATACCTGATGTCTTCCTTTTTTATTTCCGTTGCAAACCACCACCAGCGGGTGAGAGGTTTGGAGTTGGCATAGGGAAGCTGCTTTTCCAGCGATAAAATTTGAGGAGATGGCTTGATCAGGTTACATCCCAAACAGAAAATCAGAATAAATACAATAGAAGCAAAAGGATTAAAATAGTATCTCATTGCTCGAAAAATAAGCAATCAAAAGGGGATGATCATATCTGCAATGTCTCGAACAGAGTCATCGATGCCATTCATAATTTATAATTCTGGTATGAATGCACTTTTGCAAGAATCTAACTCACCAATTCTTATAGTAAAGGAGACCTCTAATAACCTTGATTTCCCCGCTTCAGCCCCCATCCCCTAAAGGGGTACTAATCTTTCCAGAATTTATTAGAAGTTCATTTATTTTAACTGCCAGACTCAAAAGCTCCCGCCCTCTGGAAACTGTCAGATCCTAATGAATTATTGACTTTATTCAAGTTTACTCGCCTGTTCCGGAATGACATTTGGACAACCGAACCTTTCCAAGGATATTCACATACGAATGGTAGGATGTGCCTGGAATATATATTCGATATGAAGAATCCTGATCAGTTTTAAAATATGGACAGCTCCAAACTCATTGAACTACTAACCTTATTTGGTCAAAACAGAAATCAGGAAACTTATACCAATGTGATCAATGCTTTGAATGGAGGGGGTCACTTATTATTTTTACCTACTGCTAGTGATCGCACAGCATCAGGAAGTTGGAAAACGCTGGAAGGTGGCTCCAAGTTAAAATTGACGAGTGTGTTTAATCTAAATGGCAAAGTCGTCCTGGCTGCTTTTTCATCTGAGTTGACTTTATTTTCATGGGCGCAGGATAACCTGCATTTTACCGCGATGGATTCAAAAGACGCTCTCATCCTATGTCAGTCTAATGGTATTGACAAGATTGTCATTGATAGTGATCAGGCTACTATGTTTGTGTTGGAGCTGAATCGGTAAACAGTGAGCGGTGAGCGGTGGACTCTTCGACCCTTACTCTCATCCTTATGCAGGCTCAGGACATGAGGTGGATTGTTCATTATTTCGAAATCAAATTTGAGCCAATTCATTTTTAAATAATATCTGCGTAATTGGCGTAAAGATAGTGGACCCTTCGACCCTTCCTGTCATCATTGTGCAGGCTTAAGGCGAGCGGTGGACAGTGAATGGAATTATAGGATAGTGAAATAAGCATCCTACCTTTCGTCCATGATTGAATTTCATCTCAACGGTAAGGAATATATTCAGCTCAATGATTTGCTTAAATGGGCTAAGCTAGTTAGTACAGGTGGTGAAGCGAATATCCGGATTGTGGAAGGTGAGGTTATTGTGAATGGAATTGTAGAGACCCGGAAAAGACACAAGCTGCGGGAGGGATTTGTCGTACTTTTTGATTCTACTGAAATAGTAATTAAGTAGCGGGCCAAGATGACGGTGTAGAGTTCTGTAGTGAGAGAAGGGAAAGTTTGATTGGAGCAGGATGAAATATGATGAGCTATAAAAACATAGAAGCAGATTAAATCAAAACTAGTGTAGCAGGTGTGGTTAAAATCATCTGAAATTTGAAATTTATAACCACAAATTTTTTATCTGCAACATACTTCAACTTTGAAATCGTTAATCTTAAAAGAGATATCAATCTTCCTAAGTGTGATGATGGCTATTAGGAAGTAAAGAAGCGGCAATGGTGTGGATTCATAGTGGTGGGCAAAAATATAAAATGAAATCTTTACTCCCTCTTCTAGCTTTACTTTTGAATTTTTCTAAAGGAATAATTGCTCAGTGCGTCACATTTGATAAATTCCAGGGAACCGTGTACGACATACCTGGAGAGGATTTATCGTTGGGATTTAGCAAATATGTACAATACTATGATGTCCTTGGAAAGGTTACCCTGGATTCCTTGTCAGTACCGCGCTCGAATGATATTAAGTTGTTTCCCGGAGTATATCAAA
>JALYSC010000418.1:0-370 GCA_030855005.1 Bacteroidota bacterium
GCACAGACCCTTTTCATGGTTCGATACTCAGAATACAGAGCAATTGACTGTTTTATTTATAGGTTTTATGAAAGTGTGGGCCAATGATGATTGGCGAGGAGCACTCCGGGAGATTATTTACTGGTACTTAAATGCGAATTTTCCCTTCCGCGGTAATGAGGCTGGAATCATTCTGACCCAAGCTGCAATTGAGCGCCTTTCTTATGAATATGCAGTAAAAGATAAGCGTCTAGTTACTGCAGATGGATTTAAGAATCTCTGGGCGTCCGACAAATTCCGGCTATTGTTCTCTTATTTGAGAATTCCCTTGGACATTCCACTAGCGACTTCGGAATTAAAAAAACTTGCTCAAAACCAGAAGATGAAGTGG
>JALYSC010000418.1:380-3347 GCA_030855005.1 Bacteroidota bacterium
TTTGATTCTGCTTACTTCGAAGCCTGGAATCTGGGTTTATGGTATTTGGAGATGTGGATTCTTGCTATCTGTGGATACAATGGTACTTATGGGAATCGGTTAGATCTGAAGAGTCGGGGACAAGTTGAAATTGTACCTTGGGGTTGAGAAGACTCTTATTTCAAGGCTTGTACAGAGAATTTGTCCCCCATTGATTTACAATTAACTAGATAGCAATGATTGCTTGTATTTATATTTTTTCTTGATACAGTATTCAAAAAATAGTGTGGAATAAAAAATGGCTGAAAATAAAAAATACGAAATTGATATCAGTATCCGTACGGTATATCTGCCTGACCAATCCGATGAGGATGCGGACAGACATGTGTTTGCCTACACTATCACCATTGCAAATACAGGTACTGTGGCTACGCAGTTAATTAGCAGACACTGGATCATCAATAATGGGGATGGCACTATTCAGGAAGTGCGTGGACTAGGTGTCGTAGGAGAGCAACCAATGCTTAAGCCGGGAGATAGCTTTGAATATACCAGTGGAACAGTGATTTCAACCCCTGTGGGATCGATGAAAGGAAGTTATCAGATGGCGGCAGAAGATGGTGTTCATTTTGATGTTGCTATATCTGAATTTATTCTCAGTGTACCCAGAATTCTGCACTAGGATGATTGGATTCTGGTTTTGTTTTTTCGCTGATGTTTTTAAATTGCGAGCACTTCTATGACTGGTAAGCTTTACTTGATCCCAGCACCGATTAGTGCGGAAGATATTGCTTGGGTATTACCGCTGGCAGTTCAGCAACGTATCACTGAAATTTCCCATTTCATCGTTGAGCACCCGAAAACAACAAGGCAATTTTTGAAGCAGCTTGATTGTAAGTATCCGCTGCAAGAATTAAAAATGCAGACGCTGAATGAGCATACATTATCAGAAAATCTACCCGCATTGCTCGATCCGATATTGGCCGGACACGATATAGGATTGCTATCGGAAGCGGGCTGTCCGGCCGTGGCTGATCCGGGTGCTGAGTTGATTAGATTGGCGCACAAAAATAATATTACCGTGGTACCTTTGGTGGGACCATCCTCCATTTTGCTGGCATTGATGGCATCAGGCTTGAACGGTCAGCACTTTGCCTTTCATGGCTATTTGCCGATTGAAAACATGGCGCGGACAAATAAAATAATAGAATTGGAGAGATTATCGATCAATTGGAAACAAACACAGATTTTTATCGAAGCGCCTTATCGTAATCAGAAATTGCTCGAGCAACTGGTTAAAGTTTGTGCTGACAGCACAGACTTATGTATTGCGAGCCACCTTACTTTTTCCAATGAGATGGTCGCAACAAAGTCCATTAAAGAATGGAAGCGCTCTTTACCCGATATTAACAAGATACCGACAATCTTTTTATTGTATGGATGATCTATGAGCAGGATGTAACTAAACTGCGACTGGCCGGCTGGATATTTATGCTGTTTTTTTCTGAATAAATTCTATTTTATATCCGTCAGGATCTTCTATAAAGGCGATAACGGTTGTGCCGTGTTTCATCGGACCCGCTTCACGTATCACTTTTCCACCAAGTTTTTTGGTATTTTCACAAGCTTGATAGGCATCATCCACTTCAATGGCAATGTGACCAAAGCCTTCGCCAAGATTATATGATGAGGTATCCCAGTTGTGTGTCAGTTCCAGGACGGTGCCACTTGCCTCATCCTGATAGCCTACAAAAGCTAGGGTAAATTTTCCGTCGGGATAATCTTTGCGACGCAGTAGCTTCATGCTCAATACCTGAGTATAAAACGCAAGAGATTTTTCGAGGTTGCCCACTCGCAGCATGGTATGCAGAATACGCATTTATATTTTTACCATTTCAAAATCTTCTTTACGCGCACCACATTCGGGGCAAGTCCAATTGATAGGCACATCTTCCCAACGTGTGCCGGGTGCAATGCCTTCATCTGGAGACCCCAAGGCTTCATCATAGATATAGCCGCAAATTAAACACATGTAACGATTGTATTCACGATTCTCTTCGGTAGGCATGATAGATAGCAAGTTCCTTTTAGGTTAAAATGATATTTTACGGTATTAATGCATGTTACAGCCACCCCCAATTGTACTTTCTTTTGCAGCCAATGACCCCAGTGGGGGAGCCGGTATTCAGGCTGATATGCTCACTATCGCCAGTATGGGCTGCCATCCTTTATCCATTATTACTGCCATAACGATTCAGGATACAACGGGTGTAGAGGATGTCATGCCGCTTGATCCTGAATGGATCATTGATCAAGCGAGGACAGTGCTCGAAGATATGCCGGTGCATGTTTTTAAAATTGGTTTATTGGGAAGTGTCGAAATCATTGCTGCCATTGCAGAAATTATTTCTGATTATCCACATATTCCAGTAGTTATGGATCCCGTGCTGACTTCTGGTCGTGGAGATGAACTGGCTAATGAAGAAATGATTGATGCAATGCGCGAATTACTACTTCCACAAGTCACGATACTGACGCCTAATAGCCTGGAAGCCAGACATCTCGCTCAGCAAGATAATGACCCTAATGAATCTAAGCTGGATTTAAGTCTTTGTGCACAAAGATTGTTACAGATGGGATGCGAATATGTTTTAATAACCGGCACGCATGAGAATACAGTTCATGTAACGAATACGTTATATGATTCAAGTGGTGTTGTGCGCACAGATGAGTGGAAACGGCTTGATAACACTTATCACGGTTCGGGTTGTACTTTGGCATCAGCAGTAGCAGCTTCATTAGCCAATGGAATATCGATTAGTGAAAGCGTTATTGATGCGCAAGATTACACATGGCATGCATTGCAGGCAGGATTTCGTCCTGGCATGGGGCAATATATCCCTAATAGGCTTTTTTGGGCAAAGAATGAAGATGAGAATGAAGAGGGCGTCATTGAAAAGCCCAAGAATTAGCGGGCTTTATGCGATT
>JALYSC010000419.1 GCA_030855005.1 Bacteroidota bacterium
ATCCTGGACCTGATACCGATGATAGAATTAGTGACTTCCTTGGCATTGACAATACATCCATCGCCTACCAAAACATGCGTACAGGCTGTGCCAAGCAATTTGGTCGGAGAAAGCATCCTCGATCTTGTAAAGACAGGATTGCGTGAATCATAAAGATTGAATCTTGGCAAAGGCATGGCCAGTTCAAGATTGGCTTCAAAGAATGATCGTATGGTTCCAATATCAGTCCAGTATCCGTCATAAGCAAAACTGTGAACCTTGTAGAACTTATTGATAGCGAAAGGAATGATCCCTTTTCCAAAATCATGTTCAGTCGGGTTCAAGCTAAAAAGTTGCTTTAATGTCTCCTTCTTGAAGAGATAGATACCCATGGAAGCCAGGTAATGCTTCTTTTCAGAAGTGTATATTTCCGGAAGATCAGAGGTCCACTCTGGTAAAATATCAACTGTAGGTTTCTCGGTAAATTTTTCAATCTCCTGGCTTTGATTCACTTTCATTATTCCAAAGCCGGTAGCATCTTCAGCATTGACAGGTATGGTGGCAATGGTTAATTCTGATTTATTGTCAATATGTTGTTGTAAAAATGCACTTAGATCCATTTGATACAACTGATCTCCGGACAGTATCAGAACATAGCTATAATCGTAATCATCAAGTCGTGTCATAACCTGGCGCACTGCATCTGCAGTACCCTGAAACCAATCCTTATTGCTTGGCGTCTGCTCTGCCGCAAGGATGTCTACAAATCCCTGGCTGAAAGAGTCGAAGTGATAGCAATTTTTAATGTGCCTGTTGAGGGAAGCGGAATTGTATTGCGTCAATACAAATATTCTGTTGTAGCCAGCATTGAGGCAATTTGAAATAGGAATGTCTATTAACCTGTATTTACCTGCAAGTGGTACTGCTGGTTTTGATCTTCTTGCAGTGAGGGGATAGAGTCTTGATCCGGCGCCTCCTCCGAGGATAACACAAATGACTTCTCTGTTTAGATTAAGCATTAGTCTTAGCTGGTATTATTTCGTTATAAATTTCAAGGTATCGACCTGCACTATTTTCCCAGGAGAGATCTTTATGCATTATGTGATCGCGTACGGAGGACATCATTGCAGGCATATCAAATAACCTGTTTCCACTTTCTATACCCCACATGCCTTGGTATTGTTCAAGGTCCCTGAATAAAAATCCGTCACCATCTTTTCCATCGAATGGCTCAATTGTATCGAGTAGTCCACCTGTGGCTCGGGCGATAGGAACCGTACCATATCTCATCGCATACATTTGATTAAGGCCGCAGGGTTCTGTTCGTGATGGCATCCAAAGGAAATCGGCTGCTGCGTACAGACGATGCGCAACACCTTCATTATACATGATCATGCATCTTACATTAGGTCCGAAATTGTGTTCGAGCATTCTGCATTGATCTTCGATGGATCCATCTCCTGTGCCAAGGATAATGAAACAAACATCGCGCTTATAGACCATGTATTCATAGATCAGCCCGGCCAGAAAATCAATACCCTTATCATGCACCATGCGCCCGATAAAAATATGCAATGGAAGATCGGTTGGCATGTTGAGTTCCTTTAATAAACTCACTTTATTATCCTTCTTCCATTTATCAATATTCTTCTTGTATTTTATTTTTAGGAAATGATCAGTTGTTGGATTCCAATATTCATAGTCAATACCATTGATCACGCCACGCGATTTTATCCACTCGCTATGAAACAAAGCTTGAAGACCAAACCCGGCTGTCTCTCTGAGCTCTTTCAGGTAATTTTCAGAAACGGTGGTGATACGCCAGGCGCATTTCATTCCGCAGGCAAGTGAGTTGATAATATTTCCCCAATCCAGCAAACCGGATCTTTCTCTTGGAAACTCCGGCAGGAGATATTGCTTGTTCCAACCAAACATTCCCTGGTAAGCTGCATTATGAATTGTGAGAACAGTAGGTGTATCACGAAGCCGCCAGAATTCATGGCAATTGGTCATCATAAAAGGCATCAGCGCCGTATGATGGTCATGACAATGAATTACATCGGGCAATTTCTGCCATTGCATGACCCAATGCAACACAGCACGCTGAAATGAAATATTCCTTTCTATTTCGTCGCGGTAAAATGGATGTTGATGATCTCCATATACACCAGGTCTGTCAAACTTCCCGGGTATATTGACGGCAAACAGGTCATATCCAAGTTCCTCATTTTTTATAGAGTATACCCAATATTGGATGTATTCATTACCCATCTGAAAGCCTGCATAATGAATCTCCTCCGTCTCCTGTTCGGCTAGCCACGAATTATGATATCCAGGCATGACCACAGCGCATCTTGCCTCCAGTCTGTTAAGATATCGGGGTAGGGAACCAACTACATCAGCCAGCCCGCCCACCTTGGCGGCGGGATAGCATTCTGCACTGACCATTAAAATGTGTGGTGTGGTATCGTTGATTTCTTCCATTTCGTCTTGTCACACGACGCTTCCGGGAGTCGGTATGCGAAATATACGCTTGTTGTTTCTATATCGCCACATAGTCGTGATGACTTATCGGATATTTAATTAGTCGGTCTGGAATTAGACCTCAAAAAGAGACATTTACACGTATTTGTGACGATTACTTTCCCTGTTCAGCCTCTTTTCCTGTAGGCTATGCTTTACCCACCAAATCCCTGCGCCTTTTTCCCTATTTTTACCTCGAAGATAATGGGTACAAAAGGCAGAATATTGGTTGCTATGAGCGGTGGGATTGATTCCACGGTGACAGCAATGATTCTCAAGGATCAGGGATATGAGATCATTGGTATCACCATGAAGACCTGGGATTATGCTACCAGCGGAGCCGACCGCAAGGAGACAGGCTGCTGTAGTCTGGATAGTATTAATGATGCCCGCCAGGTCGCTGTTGAAATGGGTTTTCATCACTTCATCGTAGATATTCGCAAAGAATTCGGCGATTACGTGATCGATAATTTTGTTGAAGAATATCTGTCAGGTCGTACACCCAATCCATGTGTTTTATGCAATACCCATATTAAATGGGAAGCTTTATTGAAAAAAGCAGATGCACTCGGTTGTGACTTTATAGCCACCGGGCATTATGCACGTATTGGTGAAAAAGATGGACGCTATTTCATCCGCAGAGCTGTGGATCAAAATAAAGATCAGTCCTACGTGTTGTGGGGATTAAGCCAGGAATGTCTTAAACGAAGTATGTTTCCGCTTGGAGAAATGACTAAACCAGAAGTTCGCCAACTTGCTACTGATTATGGATATGAGGAGCTTTCTAAAAAAGCAGAGAGTTATGAGATTTGCTTTGTACCTGATAATGATTACAGAAGTTTTC
>JALYSC010000420.1 GCA_030855005.1 Bacteroidota bacterium
CCTATATCCTGATTTTTATAGAGTTCTACTGTTTCATCGAAAGCATCTCCTTCCCCTGTAGTACCTCTCACTGCATCCAGCAGCATTAGTGCCTGATCTTTATAATCGATGCTGTCGAAGAGTGACATTTGGTAATCCATCGTCTCCAGTCCGCTCACCGTCTTTTTATCTTTTTGAGCCCGATCATAAATTTCCATTTCATAAGAAATGATTTCTCCGGATTCCATTTCTTCCGGATTAATATTGACTTCTGCGAGCATGGAAAGGAACATGGGTTTGACTTTACTGAGCATAAACATGGGAAGACCCATTTCTTCAAAATAGGCAGCGACCTCATTGTATTCAGAAGGTGATAACAATTTATTAAGAGTCATTCCATCCTTCATCAATATGTTACTAAGCATACCCATTAATGATCCGATACCAGACATATCGTCGAGGTCTATTTCAAAAACAACCTGATTTGATTTATCATAAGCTTCTTCAAGGCCTGATGGATAAAAAAAATCTTCTTTTGGAATCATGTGAATAGTACCGAACAGATAGGATGGTTGTTTCATATCAGGATGTTCGATTTTCCATAGTAATGCTGATGGCAGTGGCTTCTGGTCGTCGACTGCTGATTTGGTGGTATTGCAGGAAGAAAGGATGATAGTACTGCCGAAAAGGAAGAAGAAAAAATTTCTAAGTGAAGCTGTCATTAAAGTAGAACTGATGGTGAAGTGATGATGAGTGTCTCCTGGAAATTGGAGACTCAAAAGTAAGGACAGTAACGGATGGGGCGGGTAAATGATTTCGTCATAAGGAATGGAATGGTCGAAAAAAGGAGGCTTTAATGGAAGTTTTCATTTTTGGAATTATACATTATTTTAATAATATATAACACATTAATATACAGCAAATTGAAAGGTAAAATAGGTGTTCCAATGACCTCCAAATTTTCTGTTTAAGTATATTGTATATATACTACTGTATTATATATTTTTAATATGTTTAAAAACCTAAATAACAGATTATTAGATGCTAAAACTGCAGTTTAAAAAGTGAAAATTCTAATTGTAGTAAATTGTGAATATACTACTGTATTAAATATTTAACTAATGCATAAGTAGTTATTAAATTGTTACTTATCCTAAAAAGCAAGGTAAAATACGGTACTTATTTCGAGAAAATAAGAAGGATTATCTGTCTGTATTAATATTTTATTTAATGTATAAAATATTATTATTCAATAACTTAAGCCTACGTTGTCCGCTGTCGCTGCGCTTCATATAAAACCACTCCCGCCGCCACCGAAACATTCAACGAGTCCATATCGCCCGTCTGCGGAATAAACACAATCTGATCAACCATCCTTATCAATTCAGGAGCCACCCCCTCCCCTTCTGAACCCATAATAATCGCGGTAGGCTTATTAAAGTCAACTTCATGCAACGGAGTCTTGCCCCTGCCATCAGCAGCTATCACTGTAATCCCACTTTCTTTAAGGAATCGAACTGCTGTCACCAGGTCACGTACCCGGCATAGGGTTGTCTTAAGTAAAGCACCCGATGATCTCTTGACAGCATCCGCGTTTAGCTGGGCAGATTCCCTGGCAGGAAAGATGACCGCCTGAGCACCAAGTACCTCCACTGACCTTGTTATAGCTCCAAAATTGCCAACATCTGTGACCCTGTCCAGCACCATTAACAAAGGATTAATCCCCTGTCCAAAGAGATGTGGTACCAGGTCTTCAAGCGCTGTATATTCTACCTGCGCCCTGAAAGCAGCAATCCCCTGGTGATTAGTGCCAAGCTTATCCAGTTTTTCCTTGGGGACCTTTTGTACCGGAATATCAAGTTTTTTGCACTTCTCGATCACATCGGTAAAGACAGAAAGCCTGTCAATTAACACTTTATCGATCGACTGTCCATCGTCGATTGCTTCCATCACGGTGTGCTTACCGATGATCACGTAGCCTGCTTTTTTTGTCATATAGCCTACCAATATAGTCAAGAATGCCACCCTCGCATAAAAGAGTAATCGGGATTGACTATTTTTCAGGCTTCATATTACTTTAAATCAGATTATGAGAAATGTCCTACTGACTCCGGCAGTGTTCCTACTGTCTGTTTTTATCTTTTCCCATTCCTTCGCCCAATCCATCACACCAACACAACAAGCTTACAACTACCTGTTGGATCATTACGGGATTGATCAGAAAGCGATTGGAGATCTTAAAATTAAAGATCACTACAGGACCGACCATAACGGTGTCGAGCATTATCACTTTTGCCAGGTCGTCAATGGTTTTGATGTCTTTGGCTCTCACTTTAATCTCGCTGTTCAGACCACCGGAAAAGTTTCCGCTTCAGGACATTCTCTTCACATACTTAAGGACGTCCGAGTAAGCAATTCAAAAGCTTCCATTGACGCACCGGCTGCTATTGGAATAGTAGCAGGTAGTCTGGGCATCGCCTCAAGATCTTTTCCTACGGTGACAAGGACACTTGCATCTGGAGTACCAGTCTATACTAAAGCAGATATTTCGCATCAGGATATTCCTGCTGAATTAGGATATATCATGAAAGCGGGTGAGCTGATCCTCACCTGGAAACTTCAAATAGAATCCACCAAAAACGGAAATCTCTATGAGTCTTTCGTCAATGCAAACAATGGCAAGCTGATTGCTAATGATCAACTGACACTGCATTGTTCTTTTGAAAAAGGATTTCTACAGCCTTCGACAAACTGCGACTCTCCTCACGCACCGTTTATCCAGGCTCCTCCACCGGTGAATGCAGTAGGTAGCTACCGTGTACTTCCACTCGGAACAGAGAGTCCAAATCATGGTTCGTTCGAACTCGTTACCGGAAAGGATGACGTACTCGCTTCTCCATTTGGATGGCATGATAATAATGGTGTTGCAGGCAATGATTTTACTTACACGCGTGGAAATAATGTTCATGCCTTTCTTGACCGCAACTGGGATTATGTACCAGATGGTGAACTTGATGGAGGAGCCAGTTTATTATTTGATTTTCCGTATGATCCTTCCACAGAGCCATCTGCTAATCAAAATGTTGCGCTGACTAATTTATTCTATTGGAATAATGTAATGCATGATTTCGCTTTCCGATATGGATTTAATGAAGTCGCAGGTAATTTTCAGGATCGCAATTATTCTGGACAGGCAGCTAATCAGGATTATGTTGAAGCGCATTCACAGTTTGGAGATATGGATGTTGATATGTGTGGTCAGCAAGCCAATGGAGGCATGGCCTGTTTGAATAATGCTGACTTCTCTACTCCTTCGGATGGTTTCAATGGTCGTATGCGTATGTTTACCTGGAATCTAGA
>JALYSC010000421.1 GCA_030855005.1 Bacteroidota bacterium
TTTGCATGATAGAGAGGGATTGCTCTGCGTGAATGTTATCCGAATTCTTTACCTGTTCACGTGCTACATGACTGTACATGGCAATGCCACTGAGTGTGGATCCGACTTCATCATGCAGTTCACGACTGATGCGCAATCGTTCTTTTAAAAGTGCCTGTTTATTCTTTATTATTTTATTCCTTCTGAATCGAATAAATCCCAATACAGCGAAAATGGAAACGACACCGGCAGAACCTAGCATCATACGCTGCTTCTGTTTTTGCTGCGCTGCTTTTGTCTCCTTCAACTCATTTTCTTTTTCCAGCATAGAGATCTGGTCAGCTAATTTTTGCGATTTGGCAGAAATCACAGTGGTACTGACCCTGTAGGTTGCAATGCTATCAGCGATCAGGGTTTGATTTTCCAGATATTTCAACGCTGCCATATGGTTCTGTTTAGCAGAATAATACTCATATAATGCCTGATAAATTTCCATCTGGGTATTCAATGACGGTTTCTTAATCCTGCTTTCTGCCATTTTTAAATACCGGATTGCTTTTTCATTTTGTCCGGATTTGAATTCAATCTGACCCAGCCTCAGATAGAGATATGTATCCACATACGCCTCCTCAATTACGGATTGATTCATGCTGGCCTCAAAGTAGTATCGGGCGCTATCCAGTTGGTTCATTTTATGATAGACTAACGCCAGATTTTCCATACCCGAGGTATTCAGGTAAAGTGCTTTTGCAAAAGGCTGATTGATCCGGGCATAGTCCATTGCTTTTGTAAAATCCTTTTTGTTGAGATATCCTGCCGAAGCTGTCAAATGTATCCGGTACAATGACAAGGTATCTTTCACATATGGCTTGAGCGCAAGACATTTATGAACGACCTGCATTTGCCAATCATGCAGATCCATATCATCATACAGACTAGCGATCATATAGTAGCTATCTACTAAAAGGGTCGTATCTTTTTGTGCTGCACTCAGATTTGACAATTCAAAACATGCCAGGTACCCATTGTACAAATCATTCGTGAGCTCATATAATCTTACCAACCGGGAGGCTAAAAACATCATATAACTCGAATCCCGGATGGCATGAACCAGCGAATTTGCTTTTAGGACATTATACATGGCACCTGTATAATCTGAGTCATCATACACCCGTGTCCAGCCTAATCCAAGAAATGCTTTTGCCAATAATAGCGTATCCCGAATCGCGTCAGATTGACAAATTGCCAATGCGTAGTAGTGTTCCGCGGAATCAACTTTGTTTTTATGTAAAAAACCTGATCCCAGCCCCAGATTCATCTGGATCGCACCCTGAGGATATGATGCTTCCGTAGCTATCTGCTTCCCTATCCCCGCATAAAACTGCAATGTTTCGAGATCGAGAGATCCTCGTTTTTCAACTTCTTCCTGAAACACCAAATTGATCTCATGAAAAAATCCGGTATCTAATACAGGACAACGTGGCCTGTCATGTATTACACTACTACCTCCGCTATCCTGGCTGTCAGCCAGGAGCGGAAATAGTAATAAGAGGGAGAGGAGTAAATTCTTTGCCATACTGTTATACATTGATCAGAGGGGTGATTCTGACAAGAAGGAAAATCAATTCAGCATAACTATACCCCAAATTACCCTTCCATAGCAATCAGAGACATTTCTGATGATATTCGGTTACATTTTAATGATATCTGGTTACTTGTTTTAATCCAGACGATCTGTAGTGATCCAGGTTTGTTTTTTTTACTCACAACTTTGATATGAGGTATGATAAAAATTACCACACTTGGTTCAACTGCCTAGGATTTGACAAATTTGTTAGCGGATAAAATTTGATTGCCTGATAGGAGCCGGAGGAAATAGGTGCCCGGCAGAAATTTGGCAATATCCAGCAGATGTTTTGTTTTGTCTTTCGTTTCTCGCTATAGCACAATCTGATTCCCCCACAGCATTAGGAATGAGGAGCATAGTATTTAGGTGTAAATTTTAAATTTCATAATAATTAGTTTTTAGAATTATTTTTTATAGGATATTTATAACCACGAGTGGATAATGACTTTATTAAATACCTGACGCCAGGAAAGGGTGACAAGTTCTCCAGGGATATCATCACCCAGCTTGATGCCACTGATGATCGTTCGATTTTTATTCCAGTCGCGCTTGGGAAAGGCTGGTTTCTGTCCCTTCAAATCCACCATAAAGGCGCATAGGCTTAATTGCTAAAAAAATGACTGCTGTCGGGTGATGGCCCTTCAGGTGTGTATGTTCCTGCAGCCAACCATAGTTCATCACCCGGATCCGCCGTATCCAATGCATCCTGAAGATTCGTAAATGCATTCGTCCATGATGTACCGTCGTTTGTTCCGGCAGCATCTGCCTTGACAAAAATTTGGGCCTGCATGGTGGTGCAGTTAATAAAAAAAAGTACAAGCGTAGAGGAGATTTTCATGTAATGAATTTTTTACGTGTTATGAAAAAAAACTATTTGCTGCAATAGATAAATTACCGCTCAACGTTGAGACGTTACATGCATTATTTACCCATCTGTTCTAATGAAAAACGACAGTTACTCTCTCGCAAATACCAGGTAAAAAAATGACCTGGAGTACCTAAACAATAAATTTTCTACTAGTCAAAAAAAATCTTTTAAAAAAAAATTGCATAACGGATTTTGGGGTCTCAGGGGTGTCATGGATATATGGTCATATTCAAAAACCACTTTCCTCGTGCAATGTATATCACCTCAATTGCTTTTAAGCATCCGGATGGTATTTGGTCGGTTTATAATGAAATCCGGTTAAACCTTTTCATCAAATACCTTTACGGACCAGGTGTTTTACTCTTGTAGTAGAGCTAAACCCCTATTCAATAGGTATCCTAACCCAGGCTTTCGATCCGAGAATTCGTCCATCCGTAGCCAGGATATTTTCAAGGCTATAATTATGTTCAGGTGCAATATGTGACAATAGATCAAGCCTGCGTCCTGTCAGGGTCATGCCAACAGACTTATGGTCCCGCTCAACACCATGGCCATCCTGATCGATCCCGGGCCCATTATCAATGATCGTTGCTTCCAATATTTTACCATTCCGCGTGAACGTAATAAGAATTTCGCCTGCATCCGACTTATCACGAATACCATGAAGCACAGCATTCTCCACAAAGGGCTGAATGAGCATCGGTGGAAGACTTATATCATCGGCATCCGGTATGGAATCCAGCGTTATTGCATACGTAAATTTCCCCCCGAATCGCATTTGCTCCAGGGCAAGATAATTGTCGAGCATCGCAATCTCCTCCACGAGTGTATGCCGTCCATCAACAGAACTATG
>JALYSC010000422.1 GCA_030855005.1 Bacteroidota bacterium
GTGTACAAGATACATCCACACAGTTACCACTTGATAAAATAAAACTGCCTCCCGGATTTGAAATTAAGGTGTATGCCCATGACGTAAAAAATGCCCGTTCCCTCGCTATGAGCCCGACTGGCAGATTATTCGTCAGTTCAAAAGAGGCAGGGAATGTATATGTTGTCGAAGATGCCAACAAGGATTATACAAGCGATAACAAATGGACGATCGTATCTTCTGGTATGAAACAACCTAATGGTGTCGCATTGAAAGATGGAGACCTCTATGTTGCAGAGATCAGTAAAATCTGGAAGTTCCCACAAATAGAATCCAATCTCGACAAACCTGTACAGGAATTATTCTACGATCAATATCCTGATAAAGAACATCATGGATGGAAGTACATAGCTTTTGGTCCTGACGGAAATCTGTATGTTCCTGTTGGTGCTCCATGCAATATATGTGAATCAAAAGATGAAGTGTATGCAAGTATTACTCGCCTCAATCTCACTACTAAAAAGATGGAAGTCGTCCAGCATGGTATTCGCAACACAGTAGGATTTACATGGCATCCACTTACGAAGGAAATGTGGTTTACAGATAATGGTGGTGATTGGCTTGGAGATGATACTCCTGCCTGTGAACTAAATTATGCTCCAAAAGAGCAAATGAATTTTGGTTTTCCTTATTGCCATGCTGGTGACCTGCTCGATCCTAAATTTGGGGATGGAAAAAAGTGTGCTGACTACACACCACCTGCTCAAAGATTGGGACCCCATGTAGCTCCGCTTGGACTTGAATTTTATACCGGCAATATGTTTCCAGCTGAATATAAAAATCAAATCTTCATTGCTGAACATGGCTCATGGAACCGTTCCACGCCAATAGGTTATCGAATAATGGTAGTCAAACTGGATGGGAATAAAGCTATCTCTTACGAACCCTTTGCTGAAGGATGGCTGCAGGGTGGTGAAGCCTGGGGACGACCGGTTGATATCGAATTACTCTCAGATGGATCTATGCTCGTATCGGACGATATGGCTGGTGTAGTCTATCGGATTAGTTACAAAGGTTAAGTTGGTAAGAAAAACAGATGGAAGCCTTTCCTATAGGTCACCTAACTGAGGCCGGATGATAATTTCTTCGACCACCGAAGCCGGGCTCATGCGTAAAATAGAAATCACCGCCTCTGCAACATCCTCAGGTTTCATCAATCGGTCCAGTGGAAAATCAGCATCTCCCCATGAGGCAGACCAGGTTGCACCGGGCATGATAGCAGAGACTTTGATGCCATGAGGTTTCATTTCTTCTCTCAGGACTTTGTTGAAGCCCAGCATCCCAAATTTACTGATGGTGTACGAACCGCCATTGGGATATGACATAAAGCTGGCAATCGAACACACATTAATAATGGTGCCTTGCCGGCGATCCATCATTCCAGGTAAGAGCACACGGGTAAGATGATAAGCACTGTAAAGATTCGTTTCAATCATTTCTTCCAAGGCACCTTCTGGTTCGTTTGCGACTGAGCCTGGAAGAAACAAGCCTACATTATTGACAAGCAAATCAACCTTGTCCCATTTGTCAAGGATACTACGCCCATAAGCTTGAGTTTGCTCTTTTTTACTAAAATCAAACTGGTTAATTAAGCATTCACGGCTGGGATGTGCAGCTTGATATTGACTTTGCAGGGTTCGGAGGTCATTTATATTCCTGGAGGAAAGGGCAACATTCCAACCTTCCTGCAATAATGACGTTACAATGGCTGACCCTATTCCTTTTGATGATCCCGTGACTACAGCATTCATATTCATAAACATATCCATTTTTTCAATGGTTTGGATAATACCATTAGTCCGATATGTCTTTGGTGAAGCATATGCCGATAAAAACTACTTTTACCTCATACTTGCTAACCATTGAAGAAACATAATTTTATCCACCACCTCGGACGGTTTTTGACCTGGATGGTACAGGTTTTCTCCAGACCGGAGAAGGTGAGTATGTACTGGAAGGAAACAATGCGTCAGATGAATGATATCGGTATTGGATCCCTGATCATCGTGATCCTTATCTCCACATTTATGGGTGCCGTAATGGCTGTACAGATCAGTTATCAGCTCGGGGGTCAACTCATACCGAAATATTATGTGGGATATCTGGTCCGGGATATCACTATTATCGAGTTGGCTCCAACCATTACCTGTCTTGTACTGGCCGGAAAAGTTGGCTCCAATATGGCTGCTGAGATTGGGGGTATGCGCCAAAAAGAACACATTGATGCTATGGAGATCATGGGGGTCAATACCTCGGCGTACCTGGTGATGCCGAAGATCATTGCAGCTCTTTGCGTAGTTCCACTCCTGGTGGCTGTAGCAGCATTAGTCAGTATCATGGGTGCTTTCATTGCAAGTGTCCCTACTGGCTTATTTACCGCATCTGAATATATTGAAGGGATCAGGACTTTTTTCGAACCCTGGAATGTATTTATGATGTTCGTCAAAGCCTGTGTATTCGGAGTCATTTTGGCTTCCATCTCCTGCTATCAGGGATATTTTGTCACAGGAGGCAGCATCGAGTTAGGAAAAGCCAGTACAGCCGCTGTCGTCATGAGCAATATTGCCATCCTGATGGCCGATTTTCTCATCGCTATATTATTGACATCATGATCAGAGCGGAACATATTCATAAATCTTTTGGCGACCAGGAGGTACTTAAGGACATCAATTGCACCTTTGAATCAGGAAAAACGAATCTAATCATAGGTCGAAGCGGTGCAGGTAAGACGGTTCTTTTAAAAATTCTGGTCGGATTATATCCGCCTACCTCTGGTGATGTATGGTATGATGATGTTAATTTTACATCACTCCAAAAAAAGGCTATTCGAGAAATCCGTATGAAAGTAGGAATGCTCTTTCAGGGTACAGCTCTTTTTGATTCCATGACGATTGAAGAAAATGTCCGTTTTCCAATGGATATGTTTACTGATAAGACCGCCAAAGAAAAGCTCGATAGGGTCAACTATTGTCTTGAACGCGTTAACCTTGCAGGCGTAAATAAAAAGTATCCTTCACAGCTCAGTGGGGGTATGCAAAAAAGGGTTGGTATTGCCCGTGCCCTTGTGCTCGAGCCGAAGTATTTATTCTGTGACGAACCTAATTCTGGTCTCGATCCAAAGACAAGTCTTGTAATTGATGAACTGATACATGATATTACAGTAGAAAAAAATATCACGACGATTATCAATACACATGATATGAATTCTGTGATGGAGATCGGGGATAACATTGCGCTCATCCATGAAGGACAACTCGCCTGGGAAGGTAATAAGGATGAGGT
>JALYSC010000050.1:0-6889 GCA_030855005.1 Bacteroidota bacterium
GGAGATGTCAGGCCGGATGCTTCACCCGAGTTACAAGCCATCGCAAGATTGCTCGATACAGAAGCTGCAAGGCTCAATCGAGAGTTTGTTCGACTGATTGGAAAATACAAGGCAGAAGGATGGCTGACAGATACGGTTGAATCCATTCGTTCCGGACGACGTGTTCTTTGCGTTCAGGCTGAGCATAAGCGAAAATTGAAAGGGATTGTTCATGATGAATCTACAACCGGCCGCACTGTTTTCATCGAACCTGATATCATCGTTGACATCAATAACAGCATTATTGAACTTGAGGCCGATTTCAAAAAAGAAGTTTACCGTCTGCTTAAAGAATTATGTGCGCATCTTCGACCTGATCATGAACTAATTTATTCAGTGAGTGAATTGATCGTGCATTGGGATTTGATTCAATGCATGTCTGCTATCGGTGGTGCTTATAAAGGTGCAAGACCGAAGCTGCAGGAAGAAGCAACTCTTCACCTGATTGCTGCAAGACATCCTTTATTGTTTATAAAAAATAAAGCAAAGGGTAGGGATGTGATTGCTTTCGATCTTGTATTACATCCACCAAACAGATTATTAATTCTTAGTGGTCCCAACGCAGGCGGTAAGTCCATTCTCTTAAAAGGAGCGGGACTTATTCAGGTCATGGCACAATGTGGCATGTTGATCCCTGCGGATGGTAGTTCGGTAATTGGAATGATGAGCCGTGTATCAGTGGATATTGGAGATCAGCAATCGATAGAGGAAGATCTTTCTACCTATAGCAGTAGGTTGAAAAACATGAAGGAAGCATTGGAGACAGCCAATGCTTCAACGTTGATCCTGGTAGACGAATTTGGTTCAGGGACAGATCCAAAAATAGGTGGTGCAATAGCAGAAGCAATTTTAGATGCACTTGTTAAAAAGCAATCATTAGGAGTGCTAACAACTCATTATCCAAACATTAAAATGTATGCTCATCGAACCAAAGGCGTGGTCAATGGAGCAATGATGTTTGATAAAGAAAAAATTCTTCCAACATATCAATTGAAAATCGGAAAGCCAGGAAGTTCATTTGCATTTGAGATAGCAGAGCGAACCGGATTGCCGGAGGATGTAATTGAGTATGCAAGGAAAAATGCAGGCGTGCAAACTGTTGCATTGGAAGACCTGATTCATGATCTCGATGATAAAACACAGCGACTCGGTGTAGAGATTGCTACAGTCCGCGAAAAACAAAAAGAACTTGACAGGTTGATCATTAATTATGAGCAACTACGAATGGACCTGGAGGTGAAGCGCAAACGATTTAAAATCGATCAGAAAAAAGCCTCACTCAATGAAGTTTCCGCCTACAGTCAGGAGATGAACAAGCTGATGAAAGATCTGCGAAAAGAAAAAGATGCAGAAAAAGCGAAGGAGCAAATCGAACGAATTAAAGAGAAGCAGTCAAAGTTCAATGTTGAAATTCGTTCCTTAGCAGAGGAACTTGTTGAAGTCAGTACCAGTAAGAAAGAATTTAAAGTGGGCGATTTTGTCAAAATAAGATCAACACAACAAATCGGCGCGATTGAACGCATAAAAAAAGATAATGCATTAGTAATTATTGGTCAATTACAGATGACCCTTCCGCTCACAGAATTACTGCATGCTAATTCTCCGATTGAAGTTAAGCCGCATAAAAGTGTGCAGGCAATTGTCGAGGACTACAGCAAATTTGAAAATGATCTTGACATTCGAGGAATGTTACCTGAAGAAGCATCTCATTATTTAGATCGTTTCATCGATGCCGCGTTTATGAGTAGCACCCACCAGGTAAGGATCGTCCATGGAAAAGGTACAGGAACATTACGCCAATTAGTCAAAGGTGTGATGAAAAAATATCCTTTCAAATCCATCCAGCATGCTGAGAAAAATCAGGGCGGCGATGGTGTCACGATTGGTATCATCTAATTGCTTAGCCATTCCAGATTACCATCATGCATATAATAGAAAGTAGCTCCAATAAGTATTGGTACCAGAATGGATCCCAGCATAATTAGGTAATACCACCTGGAAATGCGCGATGGTTCGATAATATCAGCAATGACTGCCAGAATAAGGATGACCGTCAATACCCCCGGGAAAATCAGTGTCATATACGAGGCAACATACTCATCCCAAATCCAAACAATCGTATAAATCACAGCCTGAGCCAGTAGAATAGTGATAAAATGTGTTTTCAGGCGTGAAGATCCATTTGCAGGCATTTAACAAGATATTGAGAATGAGCAGCAATATATTACAATCAGAGTTGGTTTATCTTTCCGTGATGATACTAAGAGTTGGAATGGTCAGTGTGTGTCTTATGCTCTTGTCGAGCCTACACGTAATTGGGCAAAATGAATCTGAGATTGAAGCCATCTATGCCAAACGTATCAAGACAGAGGTCATCAATGGTGTGTACATTCCAATCGATCTGGAAGATGCCTACAGTGAACTAACCAGACTTGCTGATCCTGCAGGTCTTGCATCGTTCAGGAAAGCTCCAGAAGATGAAATAGCACGCAAACTGCATTTCGGACTTGGAAGGTGGATATTATCCAATTGGGGACTTGAGGACGGATCACGCATCTCACATTACCTCAAACTCAAGGGTGTATCTCAACCGGATGATATGGTCAGGCTCATTATAGTGACCTGGCATCGAAAACTCAACAGACGTCCGCTCATGGTAGAGGAGGAAATTGCTGCTGCGAAAAAGCGCATGGAAGAAGAAAAAGCGAAACGCGATGCAGATAGGAAAGTCACCTCGCTGGGTACAAGGCCACACAAAGAATAATCTAACTACACTACTTTATCTGCGCAGTAAGACGATGCAAAAGCATCCGGCTTTGCTTTGAATACAAATCCCATTCCGAGGATATAACCCATCGCTTCTCTTAAAGCTTCATTGGATTTAAAGTGTGGATCCGTATTGATATCCGCATGCACTTCGAGCGCGATGTCAAATTCATCCAGCATCTCGCATAATTTATAGGCCACGTCAACTGACTTCCAAACCTCAGTAATCATACGCTCCCGCAGACTGATAAGCTTTTCCGACTTTTCATTGTGGATAAACATAAACCCACCTTTTTTCTCTCGAAGAAAAACGATGACAGTCGCATATTCTGTTGTCGTCCCGCGCACTTGAGAATCTGTGCCAATACATACCTTTAGCCGATATCCACTTGCGATTTCCCTTTCGACCGTAGTCCGAACGGCGACCAATATATCTTCCTCTATTCGGTCCCCATTAAAGCGTCTCCAACCCATATGATAAAAGTTTCGTACATGTGAATATAAGAAAACCAATACATAGTATTAGTTTCTCGCGCTTTACCACGTAAAGACTTTGTAAATTATGTTTGGAGACATGGAAGTCTTTCACGCTTCGAATTAACACGTTCACTCTTTCACATTCGGTCCCTTAGCCTGCACAGGAGCGATAAGAATTGTGCTTCGACTTGCTGCTAGTTGAGTTGTGCCACAGAAACGAGAGCTTACTCTCACTCTCTCACTCTCTCACTCTCTAGTTTTGGAGCGCTAAAAGGTCCGCCTCGTCAAAAGCTCTAAAGTCCACCTGGCTTAGGCCCGATACACCTTGTTCTTCCATGTAGACACCATAAATAGTATCCACTGCCGCCATCGTAGTCTTGTTGTGCGTCACTATGATAAATTGTGATTGAGCAGAGAACTTCTTGATGATACGATTGAACTTCTGAATGTTGGCATCATCCAACGGTGCATCTACCTCATCAAACACGCAGAATGGTGCAGGCTTCATGAGATACAAAGCAAAGAGCAATGCGATTGCTGTTAAGGTCTTTTCTCCTCCCGATAACTGTGATAAAGATTTGGGACGTTTTCCTTTTGGTTTTGCAATAATGTCGATAGGTGATTCAAGCGGATCACTTGGATCCACCAGTATTAGATCACAGGTGTCATCTTCAGTAAACAAGCTTCTGAATACTTCGATAAAGTTTTCTCGAACCTTATCAAACGATTCCATGAATTGCCCTGTGGCTGTTTGTTCGATTTCTGTTATTGTTGCCAGCAGAGATTCTTTCGCATTAAGGATATCAGCTTTCTGGTTATTGATATTATCAAAGCGAATTTTAATTTCTTCAAATGCTTCAATTGCCATTGGATTGATTTCGCCATAATTCTCCAGGCGCTGGCGGCGACGCATCACTTTTGCTTCAAGCTCGTCGAGCGTCATTTCTTCATTCATATGCTCAGCAGTGATGTCTTCTAAACGAACACCAAACTCAACTTCCATACGCTCCGAGATAGCAATCAGTCGATATTTAAGTTGATTGTGCTGATCTTTCATTTCATTGATCAAATATTGCAAAGCCTGGCGTTGTTTCTCAACAATTTTTATTTTCTCATCTGCACTACTGATCTGATTGCGCTGATGATAATAGTTTTGTTCGGCTTCTGTGAGTTGGGCTTCTTTATCTTTTTTCTCCTGATATTTTCCAAGAAGATCTCCAGCCATGGCTTCCACTTCAATCAGCATCAGACCAAGATCATCAGATTCATGAGTTATTTGAGCTTCCTGGAGTTCCAGAGCATGTTGAATTTGGATTTGCTGATCCTCGTGATATTTTAATTCACGACCTACGCTCTCCAGCTTATTCGAAAGATGTATCTCCTGTAGCTTGAGATCATTTGCTGCGGATTCAGCTTCTGCAACTAATCTTTGAATTTCGGCGTATTGTTCTTCCGATTGTTCGAGAGATTGTGCATTTTCTCTAAACCTTATTTTCTTTTCTTCAAGTATTTCTCCGGAAGATTGAATTTTATTTTCAAAATCACGGAGTGATGCATCGTTCTTTTCACGCCGATTGTGATTTTCATTCAATCGTTCGTTGATATGTCCAAGTCGACTATTTGTTTCAGCCCAGGACTGCATCAGGTTGACAACCTGTGATCTAAATTGTTGAAGTTGCTGACTCATATCCACAGCCTGTAGGGAAGCCAATTCAGATTGAGTGTGAGTGACCTTTGATTGCATCTGGTGCCAGGCATAACGAAGCTCCTGGATTTCCTGCTCTAGATGTTCAAGATGTTTTTTGCGGCCTAATTTCTTTCCTTCAAAGAGACCGACACTTCCACCTGTCAATTGTTTTGAGCGTCGGATCATCTGAGCCTGCTCGTCAATGATCGTTAGATCTTCAGGATAGGATGCACTCCATGGTACATCCAATGGTGAACCATGAGATACATACACTATCTGTAGAAGTTGTTGAACAAGATTTTCATATCCTGGTTCTATCTGAATATGGTTTAGCAATGGGGATAGACCATCAATGGGTATTGGAGAATGAGCATCCAGATATTCTGAAAGGATAAAGAAATTGGCTCTTCCTTTTTGCGCAAAACTTAGAAGCTTAACTGCTCTTGATGCCTCATCCCAATTTTGGACAACATAGTAGTTGAGATAAGGCTCCAGGATTTGTTCTACGATCACTCTGTATTGCTGATCACAATAGATCACATCTGAGAGCAGGGGAGCAGTAACATTCCAATCCTGGGCTTTATTGAGGAATTTAATAGATTCAGGAAATCCCTCCAGGTTGGAGATCATGTCCTTTAATAGATCAGCCTCATGTGTACGTGCATCGAGTGTGCGTTGTGTTTGACGAAGATGATCAAGATCTCCTGCCAGTGTGATCTCAAGTTCGCGTATGGTGCGTAAGCGGATAAGCTCATTTTCTTCCAGGGCACTCAATTCAGATGAAGCAATTTCTTTTCTACTTTCCTGGTCTGCCAGTTGCAATTTTAGTTGACCAAGTTCTTGCGTATAGCGCTGAATTTCGTCTGCAATGATTTTATTTTCATTGCGAAGGATGCCAGTATGGTTAATAAAGACCGCGATATCCTTTTCGAGATCAAATACTTCTTTTTCAAATTGCTGATGCAGCGTGGTTACAGCTTCGCGGTTGCTCATCATTTCCTGATATTTTCCGGAGATGTGATCACGCTTCATTTGAGCTTCATGGAGCACCACGATTTGTTCCTGGAGTAGGATAGTTTGGTCGTCATATTGCTGACGAAATCCTTCAATTTCATCATTCAGTTTTCCAAGTCTTTCTTTCGATTTGGCGATCTGAAGTTCCAGGTTTTGTTTGCTTTGACGAATAAAATAAATTTTCTGTTCAGCCAGGTTCTTGTCGTGTTCGATGCCGCGTATTTTCGTAACGAGCTCGTTGAGATCTTTTTGAAATGCACTGACGGTCATCTCATCACCAAGATGATCCATGCGAAGTTTTTCAATTTCTGCATGCATCAGATCCACATCGGCCTCCAGGCGTGTGTAGTTATCAGTTTCCTCCTGGATTTTTTTCTCTGATTGAGCAAAATGATCACGTAATTCATAATTGTTTCGCGCACCCATATTTAGACTGAGCTCCTTATATTCCCTTTTCAGCTCAACAAACTTTCGTGTACGCTTGGCTTGTTTTTCGAGCAGTTCAAGATTGGTTTGAATTTCCTTCAGAATATCTTCAATTCGAGTCAGATCTTCTGCAGTCAGCTTGAGCTTCAGCATGGTCTCATGCTTGCGTTTCTTGTATTTAGAAACACCTGCAGCCTGTTCAAACATTTTGCGCCGGGCATTATCCTTATCATAAAGGATATCATCGACCATCCCTAAAGCGATTATTGCATATGAATTAGATCCAATTCCTGTATCTATCAGGATAGATTGGATATCTTTCAATCGACAGGTAACACCATTTAATTTGTATTCGCTTTCTCCACTACGATAGAGATGACGTGAGATAACGACCTCCTGGTATTCAGAAGGTAGTAGACCGAGGTTATTATCGAAGGTGATGGCAACCTGGGCCACAGGAGCAGGCTTCCTTTTTTTGGT
>JALYSC010000050.1:6899-7771 GCA_030855005.1 Bacteroidota bacterium
TGAATATCACGTCGCCCATATTTTCGAGGCGAAGCTCTTTTCCTTTTTGCTCTCCCAGGACCCACCGGATGGCGTCAACAACATTGGATTTCCCTGATCCATTTGGACCCACAATGCCGATCACATCCTCATCAAAATGGAGGAGGGTATCATTGGCGAAGCTTTTAAACCCCTTTAATTCCAGACTCTTCAATCGCATACGGCCAAAGATATAAATTAGGTGTATAAGTAAAATTTGAATATGAGCTTCTGGCAGGTATTGTAAAATAGTTTAAATCATTACGGTCGGGCAATCAACTTATTGTCCTGAAGCTTCAGCTTTCAAAGAAGTTGAAAGAGTTTCTCCCAGGTAGCCTTCGATCATGTAATGGACCCCATAAATCACCGGAGTGAGAAGAATGGCCATGAAAAACTTATAGATGTAGTTGACTACCCCGATCGCAAGGACCCGCGTCAGATCCCAGTCTGCCCCAATGTAGAATGCAATGATGAGGACTACGAAGCTGTCGATGAACTGTGAAACGAGGGTGGATCCTGTGGCACGCAGCCAGATTTTCTTCTCCCCGGTGATTTTCCGGATCCGGTGGAAGACGATGACATCGATTAACTGGCCAATCAGGAAGGCAACTACTGAGCCGATAATAATCCAAAGTCCCTGGCCAAAAATCCGCCCGAAGGCAAGGTCCATATCCGGGAGGCTCCTCGAGGGATCATCCCGGATGCCACTCAATGATTGCCACCAATCATTCGGTGGCGTTTTAATAGCAAGGAATGCGACGATGAAGGCATAAATAATTAGGAGCACAGCCAACCAGGAAAGAAAGCGAACACCTTTTTTACCAAAATACTCGTTAATAATGTCCGTCATTACA
>JALYSC010000050.1:7781-11292 GCA_030855005.1 Bacteroidota bacterium
CAGTATCACACCTGCTGTCAAGTTAAAGCCAAGGCCATCCACCCCAAAAAATTTCATATTCAGTGGAGCGAACCCGAATAGCTTTTCAAGGGAGAAAATTTTTATTCCAATGAATTCGGCTAACAGCGCATTTGCAATGAAGAAAGCACCAAGGAATATGAAAAGCCGGGTCGGTTTAGAGGCAAGGATTTGTGATGTCATACAGGTAGGTTAAGCGAAAGATAAAAACAACCTTCCTGATCATGAAGGGTTATTCATGATGATTCAGGTATTATGAAATACAGTTCGCTTTTTTATTTGATTTTTTTCCTGTTTGGACCAGTTGTCATTAATGGACAAGCTGAAGCCCTGCGTGGTGAAATAGAGAAGATCATACGCTACGAGACATCAGTTGATTACAATGTAGTGCCGGGAATCCTGGTAGGCGTCATAGACGGAGACAGCACTTTTAAATTTTCTTTTGGAAATGATATAAACATTGAAGGCGTCTTCGAAATGGGTAGTGTTTCAAAACCAATTTCTGCATTGTTAATTCAGGATGCATTATCCATGTTAAATTTTAAAACTAATACATCTATTTGCTCATTTTTGCCGGATACTTTATGTGTTGATAACTGGAGTCGTATCACGTTTGAACAGATCATCAATCACCAAGCAGGTCTAATGCGACTTGCTCCGGGTATTGGAGAAATAGAAACTGATGTAAGAGATCCTTATCAGCATTATAATTTGATGGAACTCATTCACGACATTAAAGAAATTAATCCCGTTCCGGGCAGATATAGCTATAGCCATATGGGATATGCTATGTCATATTGGTTGTTTGAAAAAGTTGGTGGCCTTAAGGCCTTTACGGAGAATAGATTCACAGGTCCATTGCGACTTAATCACACAACATGGGATTTACAGCACGACTTGATTGCAACAGGACACGGCTTGGACGGGAGGGTGCAACCTCCCTGGCATACCAACGCACTTACTCCTGCACTGGGATTGAAATCATCTCTCGATGATGTGCTACAGATTATTAGAATTTTCAACCTGAGATATGAAGAGTCGTATACGAAGGTATCAGATGCTGGCATCAACAAGGAGCTAAAAACACTGGCAAAAAGGGGATCATATAAAGTAATTGACGGTTGGTTTGTGATCCGATATGGAAAGAACCTAGTGTATTACCATAATGGACGCACCGGTGGTCATCACGTGAGTATTGCGTTCACTCCGCACCTGCTCAAAGGGGTAGTCGTCATAGCAAATGGAGCAATGGGTTCAAATGATTTGAGTCTATTAATTTTACGAATGGTAAATAAAGCCAAACGAAAATCATCATGACAGAAATCCCTATAAAAGATCTAAAGGAACTGAAAGACCTGTTTCCTGAAATGAAGGATTATCTACCCGATCCTACAGAAACAAAGGAGGAATCTGTTGAAGCCTCCCAATACACTATGCAGGAAAAAAGCAAAATGAAACTCTATGTTTCCCGGGATAAAAAGCAGCGAGCCGGAAAAACCGTGACGCTCGTCCAGGGTCATGAAGGCTCCGATGCTCAACTTGAAAAGATCCTTTCAAAACTCAAATCCCTGTGCTCATCAGGAGGCAGCCTGAAAGAGGGTGAACTCATCATTCAGGGTGACCATGTAAAAAAAGTAATGGATTATTTTATCAAAGACGGTTACAAAAACACCAAACAAAAAGGTGGTTGATCAGATTTAATTCTCATGCACACCTTTCAGGATAACTGTTGAGTTGTTGTCCCTGATCTGTATAAGGACCATGCCTGGAGAAAGCTGAGTTGTGTTAATTTCAAAATTAACTTCACCTGCATCATGAGAAAATTCATTATGCAATATAAGTTTTCCATGTACATCATATACCAGTATAGTAGCTTTTCCTGCTGCTGCAGGTATACCATTAATAATCATCAAATCAGAAAATGGATTAGGTCGTAATTGCCAGCGCGAAATATTTTCGTCTGGATTGTTTGTACTCGTACCCATAATATTCACTGCTACAGATGAGGTATCACTTCCACATGCATTGTATACAATGAGGGAAATAGTGTACTGTCCGTTAGAGCTGTATTCGATTATTGGATTCAATGATTGATCGGTGCGTCCATCTCCAAAATCCCATCGCAGGCTATCGTAATCTGTATTGAAGTAATTTAAGCTGACAAGATTGCCGACACCAGAATAATCAAAAGTGGCGTCCGGAAGATTGGCAACATGAATCAAATCATCCAGCACCAGTACATCTGTACCACTACCATTTGTCACCTGCAGAGTTACCATATAAAAACCAGGTGTCGAATAAGAGACTACAGGATTTTGTTGATTGGAGGTCGATGGGTTACCTCCTTCAAAAGTCCAGGCCCATGACGTAGGATTATTTTGGGACTGATCGATAAATTGTACATCGAAAGGCGCACAACCAGTATTGTCTGTAAAAGTGAAGAAAGCATTTGGATTAGTACCTAATATGATCTCAACATTCATGGTGTCCTCACCACAATCACTCGTTGCGATCAGGCTTATGATGTAAGTTCCAAATCCGCTATAAGTATGAGAAGGATTTTGCAGGTTAGAAAATTGTCCATCGCCAAAAAGCCATTCATAGGTCGTTGCATTCGTTGATAGGTTTTCGAAATCAACTGTGGTTCCATTGGTTGCAAATAAGAAAATAGCATCAGGGCCTACACCTACTGTGACTGCATTTGGCATATCAAGTGTATCAGATCCTGCGGGAGCAAATACAATCAACTGGACATCATAAGTGCCAGGTGTGTTGTACGACACCAGCGGATTCTCAACTGTAGAGATTGATGGCGAACCTCCTTCAAAAGTCCATTTGTAACCGGTAACATTTTCACTGCTCTGATTTGTAAATTGAACTGTTGTCGGCGCACACTGACCACTCTGAGTGAAAGAGAAATTTACTGATGGAGGACTTTGAACAGAGATAATAGCACTGGAGGAATCGATACCGCATGGCCCTGTTGAATATAGGATGACTGTATATACACCTTCAACTGCATAAAAGTGAATTGGATTCGTATCATTACCTGTCAGGCCATCACCGAATTCCCATAATGAAGAAGTTGCATTACCCGATAGATTAGTAAATGTTACTTGGTTGCCATTAACATTGAAGTCAAAATCACTTAGAGGGTCATCCAGTACAGTGATAAAATTATCTCTGAACTCAGTATCACTACCGGCGGAATTCGATACTGTGAGTGTCACATCGTATACTCCAGGTGTGTTATAAGTGACAAGAGGATTGGAGTTAGTACTAGTAGCTGGCGATCCGCCCTGAAATACCCATTGAAATCCACTGACAGAGCCAGAGGATTGATTAGTGTATTGCACAACTAAAGGTGCACAGCCTGATGTGACATTGGCTGAAAAATTAGCGACAGGAGCTCCCGTAATAGTGACCTGCATAGTTTGTACATCAGTACCACAATCATTTGTAACAGTCAGTCTAACTATATAGGCCCCACCTT
>JALYSC010000051.1:0-1821 GCA_030855005.1 Bacteroidota bacterium
ATCAACTATCATAATAAAATCTTCAAACCTATCAGTAATACAGAGAATGGAGAAACTTCACATTTTAAGGTAGACAACATGACGCGAATTCGACTTTTTTCTCCATACTCAAGCCTGGGTGAAAAAAAATTACGAATATCTCTGATCACACTGCTTTAAAAGATGAAACGATTAATTCCATTGTGCAGGGCAACCGTGGTTATACCTTTGGAGGTACTACAAGTCCATTTCGAAATCTGATATTTATTTCCGATTTCAAATGGAATCATCAATGTAGTGCCTGTAACTTGCCCACATTAGAGGATTAAAATATTAACTGCTCAAATGGACAAATCGCTAATTGAAGATATTTACGATCAAACCTTTTCAGGCCTCGCACTATTTTACAGAGATACCAATCTTACTGAAAATTTGATTGAGCGCTATCAGGTCGGACAGATTCTGACTGAAAGAGGCTTTATAGATCTGACGTATCTGGGTGGTGGCATGGCAACAAACCTGCGTTATTTAATAGCTTCATCGCACGGTAAGGATGTATCAGCATTTGATCCGCACAGCAATCAATTTGGACATGTGATGCTATCATCCAATTCCTTTTTTAAAGTTTTGGGCATTTATAAAATTGGCGACAAAACACAGATTTTACTTTTAGAAATCCCCGAGACAGGGATAGATCTTTTCGCCGGTGCAACTTCGAATATCGAAGAAGACATCATTAAAAAAGCGAGAGAAGATTTTGAAATGAAAATTAATACAGAACCGATACCTGTACTTCAATACCTTGACTGGAAGGAAAGAACAGAATTTCCCATTGGAATGAATGATACCGGGGAGTTCTTTTACCAGGGTTCCTTTTAAGCATCCAAGAGTCATGCGCCGGTATTATGATGGCGTCGCATTAAGTACAGCTTTTAATAATGATCCTGTGGTGGCTGCGTTTGTCTTCATGATATCATTTTTTGCGCCCTCATTTGGATTGTACGCTACTATCGAATCTTTATATAAGCGGGTTGTCAATCGTGTGGGGAAATCGGAGTGAGAATGTAGGAAGCCTCTATTAACCTCTGGAATAATTAATACATCCCGGATGCTGAGCTGCCGGACAAGGATGCAGTAAAGCAGGTCGAAGTATTAGGCGATGGGGGTAAAAGCAGGAAATCAGTGTTATTAGAGGTTCCCTGTAGTATGAAATCCCAGCCATTGATTTAAATTTAATTATACCGTTGAGAACAATTGTAGAGTAATCAGATTGAAGTCATAGCTCTATTTATTTATTTATCACCATTTGACGCACGACCTGGCGGTCCCCTGAAAAGATTCTTACAGTATAAATTCCAGCTTCATTTAGCTCTATATTGACAGCATCCTGTCCCTGGTTAAATTGCTTCATGTAAATTTTTCTTCCAACAGCATCAGTAATCTCTATTTGTTGTGCTGACAGACCAGCATCAATATTAAACTGACCGAAGTTAGGATTTGGATAAATCAATACACTAAATTCTTCTTCAGCTGGGAAAGGAGAAACTGCAATAATGGTAACATTCTCAAAGAATAAATAATTTCCCTCATAATCTGTAGCCATAATATCCACATCGCCATCGTGGTCTAAATCCGCTAATGCAGGAAGGGTCAAATCCGCAGGCTCAAGCAGGAACGGGTTGATCTGAGGAGGATCAAAAGCCGGCGAAATTGAACTACCACTGTTTCTGAAATATGTTAGTGCTCCATCAAACCCTCCAGCCATGATGTCCAAATCACCATCCTGATCCAGGTCAGCGAACTCAGGATTAACTATGTAGGCATCCCCAGAGAGTCCAAAAG
>JALYSC010000051.1:1831-7840 GCA_030855005.1 Bacteroidota bacterium
GTCCAAAAGGATTAGGTCGTGGAGATGCAAACGCTGGTGCTGAAGCTGTACCAATATTTTGGAAATACAAAAATGCACCATAATACGCACCAGCCATAATATCCAAATCTCCATCACCATCTAGATCTGCAAATGATGGAAAGTATTGCGTATACAATCCTTGAAATCCGAAAGGATTAGTCACAGAAGTTGAAAAAACCGGATCTGTATGAGTGCCCGTATTCTCAAAATATTCAAATGTAAAATCATCACCATCATATCCTAAAGTAATAAGATCCGGATCACCATCAGCATCCAAATCAGCGAATGCTGGACGATTGTAAAAATCAGTGGCGGTCAGCCCAAATGGATTTAATTGCAGAGTATCAAATGCCGGTCCCTCAACAGATCCGATATTCTTAAAAAATAAAAATCCTGAAAAGTCTCCGGAAATCAAGTCTAAATCCCCATCTCCATCCAAATCAACAAATTCAGGAACGCTGATGGTGCCAGCAGAAATGAGCTCAAAAGGATTCATCACGGGCGGAGCAAATATTTGGGCGTTTGAAAATTGTGGTATCCATACGAGCGTACCAACAGCAACTGTAGTCACCACCGTCTTTTGAAGAAGACCTTGGAGTTTTAATAATTTGATTTTCAGTCTCACTAAGTTTTTTTCTAATATACCTTGCCGTCTGTAATTTTTATTGGCGTTGCGCAAATTATTTAACCTGGCTATGCAACGGTTGTAAGACATCATGCAATGTTTAAAAAGATGTTTTTGATTTTTCATAACAATAGAATTAGAATATGAATACTTACTGACTATGACAAAACAGAGTTATCAGGATTCGCCCAATACGTCATTCCTGGAATTGCAAGTGCTTGTTTATAAATATCATTGATAGTATTTAGAATATTTGGCCTTATAGTATTTGGCAAGATGGCCACTTCATAAATTTCATCAACACTGTTTTGAAAATTAAATTGGCCCACCTCAGTTTGCGTGGGTATGTGAATTATTTTTATCCCTGCAAAATTTGCTTTATCAGAAAAAGAAAGTTTGGCAAACGTGCTGGAGTTCTTTCTTAATTTGGAGAATCCGATGAAGGCATGATCCCTATAAATAGCCAGCCCTCTGCAGAATCCATCAAATTTTTTAATGACCTTATAGGATTTTTTAGATGTATCCACTTTTATAAATTCTCCACTAGCAGAAAGCAACATGTACATTTCATCATTGTACATTCTCGGAGTATGAGGCATCGCCAGACCATCCAGCAAAATGGAATTAGTATCAATGTCGATCAATACACCTCCGGACATGATATTATCCCGCCATCCTTGATGGGTATTGGATGTGCCTAATGCTGTTACATACTTTGGCTTCCCGTTTTCCAATACAAGGCCATTTAAGTGACAGCGGTCCTCAGACACCAGGGCATCTATGAAAGCAGGCTTCCAAATTGGCTTGAAATTAAAGTTTCCATCAACCTTGCACACGCATGAAAAGGATGTATTGATGGAATAAATTGCATCATCACCGAAAGAGATATCATGCATATCTACCTGTCCTGTATAATATGTGACGCGAGGCAACCACAGGCTGTCATAGATATTTTGTTTATTAGGATAATACCTGGCTAATTCCTTTGAATTTTCAAACACGATTATTTCATCTCTTGCCGCTAGAGCCAGTTTGTCTCCATCTATAGCTATGCCCATTGGCTTATGAAATGTTCGTGGTAACACGGTTAATCGCTCTTTATCCACGTTGGGACTTATCATTACCAATTTACCAGCCTGGTAAGTGGTGAGTGCAATGGTGCATCCCAGCGCTACTAATAATTCAGGCACCTGCGGTGAATAGGTTGAAGCAAAAGGCGTGGGTATAGGTTGCTGAACTTGCAGAGTATCCATTTCTATTCAGTTTGATATTCGCTTTTATTTGATAAATGATTAATTAGCCTCAGTCATTGATATTACGGAGGCAGATCTTTGTTACTTGACTACATGAATACAAAACAAGTCCTTACTTCTCCTCCTTACCCTACTGATATATCAGTATATAGTGAGACTCTACTGATACCCTTACAGGTCAGCTGGCATGGCATCTCCGAAAATATTGGTAAATCGCTTTTAGTCAATATAATCTGTAGGAGAAGAGCAGCAACACATCTCGGTCTATTGATTCCACAATCCAGTCGTGGTCAGGATGTGACATGTAATCTCAAAAACCCAAATCCTTTCTATTCTCGTAAATATTCAATGACAGCTCAGTACTTTTAACCGCTTAACTAAAAATATAACTGCTTGAAAACACTGGCTACTCTATTCATGATCATGATTTTCCTGATGATGATCGGATTTGGGTTTTTTTATCTACTTGGTTTCGCGATGTCATTTGATGCTCCCGGATCAGACAAAGATTCTGCAGCCTGGGCGATGCGATTACTAATGTTTCTACCGGGATTGATTTTACTGGCAGCATTAATCTTCGCTTTTATATCTTATAGAGCGGGCAACTTCAAAATGTCCGTGATCGTGAGTACTGTGCCGCTTGGGATGTGTGCTATTTTTATCTTATACCTTTTCATCACATCCTTCACAGCCATGACCAATATTACCACCACCCGCATAGCCGAAGCCGCTGATAAAAAACTCTATCCTGTACAAACTTACCTTCGCCCTCTAGCAGATGGGGCAGATACCATTATTGTATTTCCTAACAGGATCGTATCATACCGGTTAATGAGTTACAATGGGTATCCGTATGCTGGACCACTTGGCGATATGAATGAAAACAGGACAACGATTGTCTACAATAACTCATCAGACACAAAGCTTCCATTTGAAGAACTTGATCAATTTGTAGATGCAACTGGGAAAAAAATTACTGAAGTGTATCAACTTCATAAATGATGCTATTTTTTAAAATTAAAAAGATTGTCAGAAGCATTTTAATTACATGTATAAGAAATTCATCGTAACACTATACAGTGCCGACAGCCAGATATAAGGTTTATGTTGTAGAGCTCTCTAAGCGAGTCTTTACGGAAAATACAAAATTCCGCCTGGCAAATCCACAGTTTAATGGAGTGCTTGAATGCCTATATGTTGGAATGACTAGCAAGACTCCGGCCGAGCGATTAGTGCAACACAAGACCGGATATATCAATAGGAAGGGCCATAAACTATCAGCATACCTGGTGCAGCAATATGGTCGTATCCTGCGTCCCAGTTTATATGATCACCTCAACCTGGATCCGATGACAAGAAAGGAAGCACTCCTGATGGAAGAAAAACTCGCTCTTGATTTGCGGCGACAAGGATATGGAGTGTGGTTTAATTAATCAGAGGTAATTAATTCCCTCAGCTTACACTTTCTTCCATTATACAAAAGAAACTATAAACTATAACATTTACAATCTTGCATTCTTTTATTAAAATTCTTATTTTGAGTGCTCCTTGGCATTGCCTGTAATATTTTCCTGCCCCGAATTCTCTTTTCGAACCCCAGTTGTTTTATCACTCATTTTAAAACATCTACGCATGAAACAAATTTTACTTTTTACATTCCTTCTTTGTGCCACGTTTGCTTTCAGCCAGCAGAATCCACAATCCTATGACAGTAAGATTCCACAGCATTATTTTGATTATTCGTTAAAGCTTGTCAAAGAAACTGCCGGATTTTCTCCACCGGTGGCAGCGAGAGCTTTCGGTTACATGGGACTGACATCATATGAAGCCATTGTGCAGGGAATGGATGGATATCTTTCCACTAAAGACAGACTTTTCGGATTTGACCACATTTCGGCCATCGATCCTCAACAGGATTACAACTGGCCGACTGTCGTGAATAATGCGCTGGCTATGATTGTGGACAGTCTGTTCCGCACTACAACGCAGATAGATAAAGACTCACTTCACACTATACGCGATAATTATAATGCCTCACTGGCAGCCACTTTGCCTGCCAATGTGTATGAAGCTTCCAAATCTTTTGGTGAGCAGATCGCTATTGATGTTTTGGATTATTCCAGGACGGATGGAGCGCATAATGGATTCGCATCCAATTTTCCTCCTAATTATATTCCACCCATAGGAGAGGCTTTATGGATACCGTTTGGCAACCAGGCTTGCTTACAGCCATTTTGGGGAAACAATCGTCCATTCATTGAAGCGGACAGTGCGGTTACCACTATATCTCCGCCCCATCTAGAATTTTCAACTACTCCCGGTTCTGGGTTCTTTTCAGCTGTTGATGAAGTATATGCAACAGGACTGACTTTAACTCCTGAAGAAACGAACATTGCCTTGTATTGGGCTGATGGTGGTGGTTCAATCACTCCTGGAGGACACAGTATCTCAATGTTGAACGCAATACTCCGTGGTGAAAGTGCAAATCTCGAGGTCGCCGCGCTTGCATATGCAAAATTGGGCATCGCATTATCAGATGCTTTCCTTGCATGCTGGAAGACAAAATATATCTACAATCTCTGCCGACCTGTAACCTATATCCAAAATCACATTGATACATCGTGGTTGCCATTGATTGGCACTCCACCTTTCCCGGAATATCCTAGCGGACATTCCAGCCAAAGCGGTGCGATGGCAACAATTATGTCGGACATATTTGGAGGGCAATATGAATTTACAGATTCAACCCATCTACTAGATTTTGGAGGCCCCCGCAACTTCTCTTCGTTTACTGAAGCCGCTGAAGAAGCCGCAGTATCAAGGCTTCTTGGAGGTATACATTATACTTTCAGTAACGATGCAGGCTTAACCCTCGGCACAATCGTTGGACAAAATGTCAATGCACTTTTTGAGGGATTAAATGTTGCTAATGAAGAAATTGTAAATGCGTCATCAGCATTTGTTTCACCCAATCCTGCTTCTGACAACATCATCATCCATACCGAAGCTGATTCTCATGTCACTGAATATCAGATAACGGATTTGCTTGGTAACATGGTGATGAAAGGATCGTTTACAAATAATATCAACGAAGTAGCCATTACGTCTCTCCTGCCAGGCGTATATATTGTGAAATTAGATACGCAAGAAAAAGGAATCCGTTTTGTCAAAACGTAAAGAATTTCAACATATCAGATAAAGAAGGGGCTCCGACTCCTTCATTTAAATATGGATGCGTATATTCGATGGTAATCGAATCATAAAACGTAACTGCTATGTCATTTTTGTACTTCATTTTAATAGGCGCATTAGCTGGATGGCTTGCGGGCCTGGTCTGGAAAGGCACTGGTTTCGGCCTGATTGGTAATATTCTTATCGGCATCGTAGGAGGCTTAATAGGAGGATGGGCTGCCGGACAATTACATTTATTTGGAGGTGGATTTATTTATCAGGTGCTTGTAGCTGCGGGAGGAGCTTTGATACTTCTTTTCCTTCTTAGGTTGATTCGAGGGTGATTGTGAGCCGTGAGCCGTGAGCCGTGAGCCGTGAATCGTGAATCGTGAATCAGCGGTCTGGTCTTAATCGTGAGATTCCTACCCTCGTTTACGTCGTCTGCGACTGGTAAACGGTCCCTGCGTTCTCCATTCGCTGGTTTCTGCGGAACATCTCTATTTCGAAAGGCCGGGCAGTTTAATAAATATTTAGATGCTCATCTCTTTCCACATAGCCCTTCTTCCCTTCTTCCCTTCACCAGAAAAAAAAGAGGTTGATGAACGCCATTTTTTAGATGCCATACACCCGCCTCTTTTTTTAAGAACAAGGTTATTCCAAATTTATATTGAAACTGACCTTTGTCAGTTTAATCTAACAAGGGAATTAGACCGCTCTATTTAAGTTTAGAAAGACCGTAGCAAAGTCCAACACTTGGTTGAATAGTGCTAATTGAATTTTTGTCTCCACCATCAGAGAGATCTGTCAAACCAAGATTTGCGCGAAGATCAGCATTCAACCAAATACGGCTTGCAACTCTTGCATTAAATCCTAATCCACCTGTCACTCCAAAGTTGAAACCATTGTATTGATCTTTGTCAACTTTGGTGTCATTGACTT
>JALYSC010000051.1:7850-11198 GCA_030855005.1 Bacteroidota bacterium
GACTTTAGCTCCTAAAAGAAACCCTGGAGTGATACCGGCATATACTTTAGGACGAAATGCGCTTCCAAGTTCACCAAAGAATACGTCAAACAAAATTGGGATCTGCAGATAATTTAATTTAAGATCGTTTCCAGCTGAACTGTAACCTTCGCTAGAACCAAGAATGTCAACTGTCAATCCGGTTGATTCAGTTATACTATATGTGGTCGTCAGACCTATAACTAATCCCGTGAGTGATTCAGAGTTATCAACATTGCTCACATTGGAGAAATTAAGACCTACTCTTGGGCCAAATGAAAAATTGTCTTGGGCACTTAACTGTGTAAGCGAAAACAAGCTCATCAGGCATACGAGAATGATTCCTTTATTAAACATAATTTTTGATTTTAAAAATGATTGAATTGGTTTTTATCAAATTGATGATGATGTAAACAGGTCATTTCAAAGAAGGTTTTTCATCATTTCCCAACAAAACCCTAACGAAAAACATGAAAACCTTATAAAATAGGAGGGTTAGCCTGTTCTTTAATGACATCTTTATAACATTTGGAGGAAATTTCATTATATATCGCAATAGATGGAATAGTTAAAAAACATGGAATTGCGTAACATTTTAACCATATTCTGCACTGAATAGCCTCTCTTTATATATTTCCACAGAGTTACTTTTAATTTTACAGCATGAATTATACCTATTGCTACTTATTAATACTGCTCTTCAGTGCAACCAATTCCTGCAAAAAAGATCATAATCAACTCTCACCTGAAATCAGTATCTCTACTAATGGTGGACAGACTGATCAAGAAACAAAGATCATGATAGACAGTGTACAGACAGCACAGGATGCAGTAGATCCTTCCAAACTCACCATTTTCCTTTCTTCTCTTCGGGCGGAGAATTACAAAAAGCAATTACCCACCTTCACCGGCCTTGCCAAAGCCAACCTGATGGTGACATATGGTTTTGAAGAATTAAAAGCAGGAAATACAAAGGCAGCCATGCAGGCATTCACAGATGTATTAGCGTTTGTAGAACCTATGCAAATTCCAGGCAAAGAACAAACCATACTGGAAGTAAAAAAATTACTCGCACTTTCGGCATTGCGACTTGGCGAACAGGAGAATTGTATTCTCAATCACACATCTGCATCATGTGTCATTCCAATAGCTCAGCCAGGTCAACACACCAAGACCGAAGGTTCAAGACAGGCAATGAATTTGTATATAGATATTCTTAAACAAACTCCTGATGATCTTACATCGAGATATCTCCTAAACATCGCTGCTATGACACTTGGGGAATTTCCAGGTGGAGTGCCTGCAGAAATGCGATTGCCGAAAGGCTATTTTACATCAAAGGTTGCTTTTCCACCTTTTACTGATATTGCAAAATCTATGGGACTCGATCGCAGAGGCCTCGCAGGCGGTATCGCGATAGAAGATTTCGATCGTGATGGCCATCTTGATATTATGCATACATCCTGGGGTTTTCACGACCAGATAAAATATCATCATAATAATGGTGACGGTACATTTACAGATATCGCGTTGACATCAGGATTAAACGGAGTGACCGGTGGACTTAACATTCGGCATGCAGATTATAATAATGATGGCTATCCCGATGTCCTCATCCTGCGCGGTGCATGGTTCAGAGACCAGGGCCGTATTCCAAATTCACTTTTGCGTAATAATGGAAATGGAACTTTCACAGACGTTACTATCAAAGCAGGTCTATATAATAAACGCCCTACGCAAAATGCAGTCTGGGCAGACTTCGATCTTGATGGATGGCTTGATCTTTTTATCGGAAATGAATCCATTCCTGAAGCAGGATCTGCATTTAATTTTCCATCTGAATTATATCATAATCAGCAAGACGGCACATTTAAAGAAGTGCTCACTTCTTCCGGACTTAATGTCAATGCATTTATCAAAGGAAGTGCAGGTGGTGATATTAATAATGATGGTAAAGAAGATATCTATCTCTCTTTGCTCAACGGTACCAATCAACTATTCCTTAATGTCAGTGATGAAACAGGTCTTCACTTTAAAAACATTACAGGCACCGCCGATGTAGGTGAGCCTTTCGTTTCCTTTCCGACCTGGATGTTTGATTTTAATAATGATGGCTGGCTTGACATCTTCGTTTCTGCTTATTCTGATGGATCAGAAGATTTGCCTGGCAAAGTTCTACGAGCATATGGTACCACTGATGATCCATTCAGACCACGGCTTTATAGAAATAATAAGGACCTCACCTTTACAGATATAAGTTCAATAGCAGGACTAACAGAACCTGCATTCACAATGGGTTCCAATTATGGTGATCTTGATGCGGATGGTTTTCCGGATATTTATTTAGGTACCGGCGAACCAAACTTGAAGTCCATCGTTCCAAATAAAATGTATTGGAATCGCAACGGTGAAAAATATGATGACATCACGTATGCAATTGGTTTTGGTAACATTCAAAAAGGTCACGGCGTAGGATTCGGAGATATGGATCACGACGGAGATGAAGATTTATATGTCGTCATGGGCGGTAGTTTTGAAGGTGATGTTTATCAAAATTTGTTTTTTGAAAATCCAATTGGACAGCAGCAGTCATGGATCGTACTTCAACTGGAAGGTGTTACTGCTAATAAAAGTGCATTGGGAGCGAGAGTCGCTGTGGAGATCTCAGAGCAGGGAAAAACAAGAACCATCTACCAGACCGTTTCTTCCGGCTCATCTTTTGGTGGCAACAGTCTGCAACTTGAAATGGGCCTGGGCAAAGCTGATAAAATCAATAAGATTACAATCCACTGGCCGTCATTGAAAGCTAAAGATCAGCTGTTTTCAAATGTGGCTTTGAATAAAGCATTCAAAGTCATCGAAGGAAAAGAACCCGAACCAGTTGATTATCACCCCACTCCTTTCAAACCGGATGCGACGGATCACTCACATCATAATCACTAACTTACCGGACATATGCAACAGTCCACTTCATTAGCATTTACTGCTCTGACCAGATTCATTACAATCAGCATAGTTTGTATTGCTTGCATCATGAGTGCCTGCCAGAAAAAAGGTGAAGTAACGTCCGAAACGCAAACAGCTTTTCAATCCTCAGGTATTCAATTAAAATCCCTCGATGCAAGTCAGACCGGAATTAATTTTGCCAATCAAATTAATGATGAAGGGAAAGTAAATATTTTCACCTGGCACTTTATATACAACGGTGGAGGTGTAGCAGCAGGAGATATAAATAATGATGGCCTTGTCGATCTGTACTTCTCCGGCAATATGGTACAGGATAAGCTTTACATCAATAAAGGAAATTATAAGTTTGAAGACATCACTGCC
>JALYSC010000052.1:0-10163 GCA_030855005.1 Bacteroidota bacterium
GTACTTAGCCGTAAGATTGCATCCTTAGGTATCTATCCTGCGGTAGATCCACTTGATAGTACATCACGTATCCTCGACCCACTCATTATCGGAGAGGACCACTACAATACAGCGATGGCAGTTAAAAATATCCTTCAGCGCTACAACGAATTACAGGATATCATCGCCATCCTCGGTCTGGAAGAACTCTCAGAAGAAGATCGCCAGGTAGTACACCGCGCACGTCGCGTTCAACGATTCCTTTCACAGCCTTTCCACGTAGCAGAGCAATTTACCGGTAAGCCTGGTGCACTAGTTCCAATCGAAGAGACCATTCGTGGTTTCAAGATGATCATGAACGGTGAGGTAGACCAATACCCCGAAGCTGCTTTTAACCTTAAGGGAGGTATCGATGAGGTTATAGAAGAAGGAAAGAAAATGTTGGCAGAAGCCGGCAACTAATCACCGTAGAAAGAACTTCACATGAATCTTGTAGTGCTTACTCCAGACAAGGAATTGTTTCATGGCTCAGTCACATCAGTCAATGTTCCTGCTATCGGAGGACGATTCGAAGTGCGGAGAGGACATGCCGCGATCGTAGCGGCATTGGAGAAAGGAGAGGTGCGCTTTCAACCAACAAAGGGAGAGAAAAAATCCATCCGCATCGAACAGGGATTTATTGAGGTGCTTCGTGATGAGGTATCACTTTTGATTACGGGTGTGACAGAGTAAAGTCGGTCAGTTGTGAATCGTGAATCCTGAATCGTGAGTTGCTTGCACTGAGCGGAGTCGAAGTGTGAATCGTGAATCGGTATCAAGTATAAAATACGCCATCCATTAATCCGACTTCTGACATTCAATCTGAAATCCGAATTCCCAAATCCGAAATTTTGTCTATCGAGTCTGGCGTCTGGTATCCATTAATCTGGCATGTATTTATTCCTCCAAAGTTCTGAAAGCTTTACCTCCCGCAACCACACATAGTGCGCTTCACTTTTCGCAACCACGTACCCATAGTAACCATCAAAGATTCCTTTCCTTATCAGATACACTGAGATAAAACGTACACAGGGTTTGAAAAATATCTTCAGGAAATTCGTCCGCTTTTTTATATGAAATAACCCTTCAGCAGCCCGCGTGCTATATCGGTTTACCTTTTCATATCTGGCTTGAATATCCTCATCTGCATGATGCATCAAATCACCTTCCAGATGACCAACTTTAGCATTGCTGACAGGTACAATTGTTTCATGAACATCATACCCTTCAACAGAAAACTTACGTCTGTCGAACATGCGAATTTTACTATCAGGGTACCAGCTTCCATGATTCATCCATCGGGCACCGATTTTACTTTTTCGGTTTGATGTGTATCCATCAAAATTTTCACTGCCTGCACTTTGAAGGATCGATGCTTTTAATTCAGGACTGAGAAATTCATCAGCATCCAGTGTGAGTATCCAATCATGTTTAGCCATCCGGATCATACGGCGTCGCTGATCAGCATAAGTATCAAAAGTAAACTGCTCAACACGCGCACCAAGTGAAGAAGCCAGTTCAACAGTATTATCTGTTGAATAACTATCAAATACTAAAACATCATTACTCAATCCCTCAACAGATCGGAGGCATTGCGAAATGTTCTTCTCCTCATTATAGGTCATCACAACGACAGACAATACGCGCGATGATGTGGATGACATGGAAGGGAAAATTGATTAAACTGGTTTATCAGGAAGGTTCAATTTAAATCCGACACTGTGGACGTTTTCAATTGAAATGGCACTGTCCTCGTTTAGATATTTTCGCAGACGGCTGATAAAAACATCCAGGCTTCGTCCATAGAAGTAATCATCCTTTCCCCAGATATCTTCAAGTATATCTGATCTCCTGATTACCTGGTTAGGACGAGAAGCGAGGTAATAGAGTATATCAGCTTCACGCTGTGTTAATCCTCTGGTACTTCCATTCATGGACAGGTCTAGATTAGGATAATCAAAAAGATATTTCCCAACGCCAATTGCCTGCTTTGGAGCTTCTTCAATAATTTTCTTTCGACGCAGGAATACATTAATCCTGAATTTTAATTCTTCAAAGCTGTAGGGCTTAGTAACATAGTCATCCCCTCCCAGCAGAAATCCTTCCATCTTATCCTCCTGCATGGATTTAGCAGTCAGAAAAATAATCGGGATGTGTCTGCTGACCGACCTGATCTTTCGCGCTAATTCAAACCCATCCATTTGCGGTAGCATGACATCGAGCAAGGCGAGGTCAAATTCAGCCTTGCGGAAAGCTGCCCAGCCTTCCTTGCCATTGACGGAGTGAGTCACATCATACGACTCCATTTCCAGTTGATCCTTGGTAATGAAACTCAGGGATTCGTCATCTTCCACATACAGGATACGTGCCTTCATCAGTTTTTTTGCGGTAAATTAAAGGAAAAACGGCTTCCCTGCCCCAAGACGCTTTCTACCCGGACTTCACCTTTATGCAAATTGATGATTTTTTTAACGTAATGAAGCCCTAAACCGAACCCTTTTATATCGTGAACATTACCGGAAGGTACCCGGTAGAATTTTTTAAATAAATGCTTTTGGTGAGCCGGAGCTATCCCAATACCTTTGTCTACTATGGATACTAATAGGTCTCCCTTTTCATCACTCGTCATCACATCGATCGGCTGATCCGGTGGAGAATATTTCACAGCATTGTCAATCAGGTTACTTACCACACTTCCCAGGTGAGTACGGTCGCCCACGATGACCGGATTTTTAGAATTGTATTTACGATGAAAAACCCTCCCCTCAATTCCCGCCTCAGCAGCTTTTGAATCCACGACCTCATCAATCAGAAGATGCATATCTATTTGTTCAGGCTTTAGTTTAAATTCTTTTGATTCAAGCCGGGCAATATTGAGTAATTTTTCAACCTGCGTATTCATCCGCTGATATTGAGTGCGGATAAGTTCAGTATATCGATGCAACCTGTCATCACCCTGGATCGCCGGTTGTTTGGAAAGAAAATCACTTGATAATTGAATCGACGTCAACGGAGTCTTAAACTCATGCGTCATGTTATTGATAAAATCACGCTGCATCTCTGAAAATCTGCGCTGATTAAAAATAACCCACAATGCATACGAGAAAAAGGCAACCGTAATGAATGCAATTAAAGCTAGCAACCAGGTTATCCCTGTATTCGTCTGTAAGCCTTCAGAACGAGAAGGGAATTTTACGCCAAAATAATATTGAAACTCATTGTACTTCGGCAAGACTTCACTCATTGCAGCAGATGACTTGGTATCCTTCAGACTACAGTGATTGCCATATACCATATTATCACTCGAACAATCATAAATGCCGTATTCAAAATCAGTATACTGATCACTGTAATTTGCCAGCGAACTGAACTCCTCATAGAGATAATACTCCAGGATATTAGCATCAATGACATCATTGAAATTAATGATGTAATAGTTAGGTGTTATCCTTTTGACTATCTCTCCTGAAGGAAGTGTTGATTTATTAAATTCAGCAAGACGTTGAGCAACATTCAGCAATGCAATAGATGTTGTCTGATCAAACGACTGTGACTCATGTGTCCCTCGCTGAATCAGCCAATACGACTGCATCGTGATAATACTGAGTACCGTAATGGCCCCCAATAAAATAACCCACCTGATGTCTGAATTCCTCATGTCCTCGCAAAGGTACTTGGCTTTAGGAGACTAGTTAAGTGGCCGCCATTAATAATATCCTAACAATCTGTCATCAAGCTCGCATCGATTTCATCTATCCAATATCAGGGTTGATGGAATATCAAAGATGACTGACGATTTCAACGTAAGTTTTAGAAAGCAGACCGGTCTGCAGGAAAATCAAATTGTTCTAACAAGCTAATATTTTATGAGAAATCATACACTCTTGTTTTAAGCCTTTACATGGATCTCTCAAATGGTATTTGCTCAGCCGCTGACTTTGCCGCCAAGTGGAAACAATCAAAAAGCATCTGTCACACAACATCTCCGAAATGTGGCCACAGTGACTGTTATGAAAATAGCAGTCCCCAATGAAAAGGATATCTACTGCACTCAGATTGAAAAATAACTTCAGAATTATTCCGCTTTTGATGTAGAGAATTATTCACTGGCAGCGAATTATCAACTTGGAAGATCTTTGATTTCACAGAATGAAAAAGACATGTCCTTAAAAATATTTCAGTTGACCTATGATAAAAACAATGGGGTGTGACCTGTTAATGTTGGTATGACAACAGGACTGGCAGCATTAGGCCGATATGACGAGGCAATTAAATATGCAGAAGCTGCTTTGCTTCAAGCCCCGGATGAGGTGAATAAGAAAAGTCTAGCTTCCATGATCGAAAAACTAAAGAGCAAACAGGATAGTAATTAATTCTATACATTCAGAACACTAAGGAGCCGTGGATAACCACGGCTTTTTTTTGGGTCAAACTTAAAATAGGGTGTTCGAAACCAATTAAAATCCAATCTCATGGTTTAGCGTGATGGCGCCACAGGCGCTCATTAAATCAAAATTACTATTGGTCGATATTTTAACACTCTCCATCAGGTACCTTGTCTAATTGGTGTACTTTGTTATACATAGTACTGTATTGTTTACATATATTTGCGTCATGAATATTGATAACACAAAAGCACAAATGCGGAAAGGAGTCCTTGAGATGTGCATTTTGTCCCTGTTATCAGGTCAGGAAATGTATACTTCCGATATCATCGACAAACTAAGAGAAGCTCAGTTGGTGGTCGTGGAAGGAACTCTTTACCCCCTGCTGACTCGACTCAAAAATGCCGGACTCCTTCAGTATTACTGGCAGGAATCCAATTCAGGTCCTCCCCGTAAATACTTTAAAATCACAGATGAAGGCCAGGCTTTCCTAAAAGAACTCAAAGACTCCTGGATCGAGATCAATGAAGCTGTCTCTCTTACCACTCAAAACCATGCAGTCCATGAACAAAACCATTAATATCAACCTCGGTGGCTACTCTTTCATCATCGACGAGGATGCTTATGAAACCGCTAACCACTATCTCCATACATTAAGCCGACATTTCAGAGGCGGTGATGGTGCCGACGAGATCATGCAGGATATCGAGTCCCGCATGGGCGAACTGATCAACCGCAATAAAGGTGCTACCCGCGTTATTGTCAACAAACTCGATGTGGCCAATGCCATCGCAGTCCTTGGTACTCCCGAGGAACTGAAGGACATGAATTTCGCCGAAAACATCAATGACACCAAAAGACAAACTGGAGAACCTTTCCAACTCAAGACAGGCAAGAGACTATATCGCGATCCAAATGATAAAGTGCTTGGAGGTGTCTGCTCTGGTCTGGCCGCCTATTTTGGAATCCAGGATACTGTTTGGGTGAGAGTTGCATTTGTACTATTGGCCTTAGCTGGTGGAGCGAGTTTCATAGTATACTGTGTCCTATGGGGAATCCTGCCAAAAGCAAAAACCGTTTCGGACAGACTGGAAATGATGGGTGAGCCAACGAATGTCAACAATATCGCCAGGATGGTGAAAGAAGAACTGGAGGATTTGAGCGATAAAATCCAGGATAAGTTTGGCAAAAAACATAAACAACACCGATATCAGCATCACCAGGCTGATAAAGATGATGACCAGATACTCACTTCAGGATGGTCCTGGAATTCCAAGCCATGCCGCAGTAAAATGAAAGCTCCGTTTAACAGTAAGGACTACGTATGATCAAAACAGATTAGTTGAAAACCTCCACATTACTTTCTTAGATCAGATTAAACCCGTTTCATAAAGTTGAAACGGGTTTTTCTTATACCTATACTCAATTTATTTCGTAGAAATGACGGAAGCCAATTACGTTTACCTTTTCCTTTTACCTTTTAGTTTTTACCCTTTACTTTTTATCTTTTATCTTTTATCTTTTATCTTTTATCTTTTATCTTTTATCTTTTAATTTCTGTCTGGCTATCTTTGCGCCCCCTAAGCGGATTGTCATGAGTGCAGCAGAAGAAATACAGAAACGGAAGACTTTTGGAATTGTATCCCACCCGGATGCAGGAAAAACCACCTTAACTGAAAAGCTGCTCCTTTTCGGAGGAGCTATCCAGGAAGCTGGTGCAGTCAAGTCCAACAAGATCAAAAAGCACGCTACTTCTGACTTTATGGAGATTGAGCGTCAGCGTGGAATCTCGGTGGCTACTTCAGTCATGGCATTTCCCTATAGAGATCACCAGGTGAATATCCTGGATACGCCAGGTCACAAAGATTTTGCGGAAGACACGTTTCGCACACTCACAGCGGTCGATAGTGTAATCGTAGTCATTGACGTCGCTAAAGGCGTAGAAGAGCAGACAGAAAAACTGGTTGCGGTCTGCCGTATGCGTAAAACACCAATCATTGTCTTTATCAATAAGCTTGACAGGGAAGGAAGAGATGCTGTCGACCTGCTGGATGAAATAGAAAAAAAATTAAATCTCCATCTCACCCCACTGAGCTGGCCCATTGGCATGGGACAACAATTTCAGGGTGTCTATAATATTTATGAAAAAAAATTAGTCCTCTTCAAGCCGCACAGTAAACAGGAGGATGAAGAAATTATTGAAATCCTTGATGTACATGATGTTCTCCTCGATCAGCATGTCGGCAAGCGTGCTGCTGATGAATTAAGAAGTGAACTTGAAACTGTGTTGGCTGTCTATCCACCCTTTAATCGCGACGCATACCTTTCCGGTGAAGTTTCTCCGATTTTTTTTGGTAGCGCTATTAATAATTTCGGTGTCAAGGAATTACTCGACTGTTTCATTGATATTGCCCCTGCTCCACTACCGCGAGAAACGGAAGAAAGAGTGGTAGAACCACTGGAAGAAAATTTCAGTGGCTTTGTTTTTAAGATTCATGCGAACATTGATCCACGTCATCGTGATCGTATCGCTTTTCTTCGTGTGTGTTCCGGAAAATTTGAACGCAACACCAACTACTATCACGTCCGCCAGGAGCGAAATTTAAAATTTTCTAACCCTACATCTTTTATGGCTTCGCGCAAGGAAGTGATCGATGAGGCATGGCCCGGCGATATAATAGGTCTTTATGATTCAGGCAACTTCAATATCGGAGATGCTTTGACTGAAGGAGAAAAACTTCACTTCAAAGGCATCCCCCGTTTTTCTCCAGAGATGTTCCGGCGAGTGATTAACAAGGACCCGATGAAAACGAAACAATTGAACAAAGGTCTTGATCAGTTAATGGATGAAGGAGTTGCTCAAATGTTTATCAAAGAACTTAACGGAGATAAAATCATTGGTACTGTGGGTGCCCTCCATTTTGATGTAATTCAATATAGGCTTGAACATGAATATGGTGCCAGGTGTGATTACGAACCACTGAGCATTCATAAAGCCTGCTGGATTGTAGCGGATAATCCTGCAACCTTAAATGCTTTTATCTCCCGAAAGAAAAAAGATATTGCATCCGACACTGATGGAAAACCTGTCTTCCTTGCTGAATCAGCCTGGGTGCTTCGGATGACACAGGAAAATTTTCCGGATATCCGTTTTTATTTTACATCTGAATTTTAAAATTCATTTATTTTATCCACATCAGTTTCTCTGGATTATCAGGGAATTAGAATATTTTCAGGTCGCTATTTAAAAAATGCTTGCTTCGCGGAATAGTCATTTTTACTTTTTGATTGTTATAAAGCAACTTCTCTCACATCTAAAACGATTCACATGGCAATTTTTCAACGTGGACCACTTGGTCAACCTGCAGGACAAGGTGGTGGTTATTCTACACGGAGACGGAATATTGGCGGAGGCTTTATTATAGCCATCTTATTAGCCGGATTTGCTTTATGTAAATATTATTCCAGCTCGCAACTCAATGAGGTTACCGGAAAAACCCAACATGTTAGCATCACACCAGATCAGGAAATTGCTGTTGGTCTCGAAAGTACACCAGTAATGATCGAACAATATGGAGGACTGCATCCGGATCCTGAAGGTCAAAAATTCGTCAAGTCCGTTGGCAACAGGATTGTGCAAAACAGCGATGCCAAATCTACTCCCTACCAATATGATTTTCATTTACTGGCTGATCCAAATACGGTCAATGCATTTGCGCTTCCGGGTGGTCAGGTGTTTATCACCGCAGCACTTTTCAGTCAACTGGAAAGTGAAGATCAACTCGCTGGAGTGCTGGGTCATGAAGTAGGTCATGTGGTAGCACGGCATGGTGCAGAACGAATTGCCAAACAGGAACTTACGCAGGGGCTTACCGGAGCTGCTGTCATTGCTTCAGGTGATTACAGTACAGCTCAGGCAGCACAGATGATTGGCAACCTTGTCAATATGTCTTATGGCCGTGATCAGGAACTGGAATCAGATGATCTTGGAGTACGATTTATGACTCAATCAGGATACAATGCAGAAGCTTTGATTGGTGTAATGGATATTCTCGAGAAAGCCAGTGGCGGACAAAGCCAACCAGAGTTTATGAGTACACACCCAAGTCCGGCCAACCGCAGAGAAAAAATAAAAGAAGCCATAGAAAAATATAAAGACCAGGCTCCGGTACAATAGAGTTCAGAATATTTTAAGGAACTTTGGAATGTAATCTTTCATTTAAAAGCTACATATATTCCATACCCATGTTGAAAAAATTTAGTGGTGGAGGAAATCCTTTCCTTCAAAAAGCAATGACTTCTACCTCTTCATCCGATACTTACGGAAGAGTTCAGGAGGGAGTTATGACAGTGCAGGGTGCAATCAATAAAACTCTCCTGTTATTTCTTATTTTATTGGTGACTGCAACATTTAATTATCAGGCACAAAATGTGACACTGATGATTGCTGGAGGAATTGTAGGCCTGGTTCTCGTACTGATTACAGTTTTTAAAAAGGAATATAGCCCTATCATCGCCCCGATCTATGCAGGCGTGGAAGGCTTATTGGTAGGAGGTATTTCCGGAATCTATGCCGGCTTTGGTGGAGGTATTGTCATCCAGGCTGTTTCCCTGACTTTACTTGTGCTTTTTGTAATGTTGTTTATTCACAAGACAGGGATTATTCCTGTCACACAAAAATTTAGGATGGGAGTAGTGATGGCTACAGGAGCTGTCGCTTTAATGTACCTGGCTACACTCGTACTTGGAATTTTTGGAATTCAAATTCCTTACATTCATGAAGGGGGCACTTTGGGGATAATCTTCTCTTTGGTGATTATCGGTATCGCATCCCTTAATCTCTTGCTTGATTTTGATTCCATTGTCAAAGGGGCTCAATACGGAGCACCTAAATACATGGAGTGGTTTTCAGCGATGGGATTGATGATCACATTGATCTGGTTGTACCTGGAGATTCTTCGGTTGCTTGCGAAGATGAAGGATTAGACCACTAGTTCCTTCGGCTTTAATTTTCCTATTCGGGACCTATCTGATAGAGGTACGTTCGTAGGAATTATTTACCTGGGTACTCCGCAAAATTTCTGGGTGTTTCGTAGAGCCGGATTCCCAGATCCAGTTGTGGATCGATATGGGGACGCAGGAGTTCATGAATGATAATACAGATATTCTCAACAGTCGGTACTCTATTCTCAAATTCAGGGCAATCGAGATTTAGATTTTTATGATCAAATCTTTCTTCCACCTCTCTTTCGATAATTACCTTAAGATCTTTGAGGTTGATCAGAATTCCGGTCTCAGGATCTATATGACCAGTCACTCTGACTTCTACCTCATAATTGTGGCCGTGGAAATTTGGATTTGCACATTTTCCAAATACTTCATGATTGTGCTCTTTAGTCCAGGTTGGTATGGCCAGTTGATGAGCAGCATTAAAATGTGCCATTCTGTAGATGGAAACAGGATAAGCCATAGATCTTAAATTGTGAATGGCAAACTTACGCAGTTTGTGTTGTTGAGTGGATAGCCTTATGGCAAGGAATGATTTAACTTAACACTCAGATTGGAATATCCACTCAGTCCTGTAGTAACAAAGTATTCACCCAAAATAAATTATTAGATGGATCTGCCTCCTTATCGAACGCTAAGTCGGATCGTTTTCAGTACTTTATTAGACGCTGAAAGTAAGCGTACCAAATAGATTCCTTCATTTAGATCACCTACATAATATTGCTTTTGAGGAGCAGTATCATAGGTCTTAAT
>JALYSC010000052.1:10173-11145 GCA_030855005.1 Bacteroidota bacterium
ATATTGAAAAGCTCGATTCGGCTCAACCCGGTCATCTCAGTGACCTGAAAAAAATCTGTTGTTGGGTTAGGAAAAACTGAAAGTTTGACAGAAGAAGTCTGATCGTTGGTGCTCACAGAATTACTAATCAGAACCTGACCTGTAATAGATGCAACAATTACGTTTGGATCAGAAAGGTCAGTAAAATTGATGTTATAGGAAGTACTTCCTTCCAGTGCCTGTGGATTAACATGAATCTGAAAATCCATATGTTCTCCCGGAGCAAGGACATTTGGCTTTGTTGGTGAGCTCGCGTTTGCAGTCGGCAAATAGCATAAATTTTTATCGCAAATCCATGTAAGCCACCCAGCCGGAGGAGATCCCAACATTCGAGACCAGGAAAGCTGAACATCAATATTGGAGTTATTCACCACGTCGATATGGTATGATACATCGGTGCTGCTGGGGTTTCCAGTTAATACAAAAACGCCAGGGTCAACACTTACTGAAATCTGCCCCCAGAGAGGGAGAGACAAAGAAATGCAGATGATGAGGTGTAATAGTCTATTCATGTGATCTAAATATAGGCACTAAAGTACAAAGATACAATCTATTTAATTCAAGTTTAACACGCTCTTAAAGGATATTGTTGGTTTTGGGACAAAGATACTATACATTATAAAAAAATATAATATAAAGTATAAGCTGACTTCATCGGATAAAACCTGATTACAAAATTGACCCATAATTCTGAATATAATGCTAACCTTCAGTTATTTAAACAGATAATATTTGGTGAGATGATGAAAAAGCAGGCATTTTGCAGGTCTGTCATGGACCCAACAATTCCACAATTAGGTCTACTATTTTCTCAAAAGACTTAACCTAATTGCTATTTTAGCGGCCTTATTTTAAAAAATCATAATAAAAAATTCTAATCGACTCTTTTATGAATAATCTGTACGCACTTTTTCTATTTCTACTCCTCACTAC
>JALYSC010000053.1 GCA_030855005.1 Bacteroidota bacterium
CTGCTAAAGAATATTGATAAGCTTGAATCCGCTAATAAGGATCTTGACCGATTTGCTTTCATGGCCTCGCATGACTTACAGGAACCATTACGGAAGATTCTCACCTTTAGTGAAAGACTTACTATCAAGTATGGAGATAAACTTGATGAAGAAGGCGCAAGATATATTCACCGCATTCGAAGTGCAACCGAGAGACTGCAGATTCTGATCAAGGATATTATGACTTTCGCTAAAATTTCAATGGAGAATAGTGCATTTGAAAAAAGCGATCTCAATCAATTGGTCAATGAAGTCATCTTTGACATGGAATCAACTATCCTGGAAAAGAAAGCTCAAATTGCGCTCGAATCACTTCCGGAGATATATATCAATCCTTCGCTGATGCGCCCACTTTTTTACAACCTGATTCACAACGCCCTTAAATATTCAAAAGCTGATATGGATCCCATGATCCGAATCTATAGTGAGCCTGATCCTGTCTTAGTTGAGCGCAGTGCCACAGGTGAGGGTTATTCTTACTATCGAATCTATGTCGAGGACAACGGGATTGGGTTCGATCAGAAGTATGCCGAGCAAATATTTGAAATGTTCAAACGCCTGCATCATCATGATGAGTATGAAGGGACGGGCATCGGGTTAGCCTTCTGCAAGAAAATCGTTGAGCAGCATGATGGCTTCATTTCAGCTCGCAGTGAACTCGGTAAAGGATCCACATTTATAATATCTCTGCCCTCCAAACCCGTTTCCAGAAAAGAAAAGGAGCCAGCCAGGGTCCATTAGATTTATGGGTTTTGGCTTAACCGGGAATTAATACCTATATATGCAGGGAAATACTGTTAGTTTTTCCTATGGAAACTCCCTCGAATGGTGATTTATTTGTTTTGCTTGCGGATGATGACGCTGACGATCGTATGTTTTTCGAGGATGCTGTCGAGGAGATTGAATTAAAGATCAACCTTTTGACTGTCAAAGATGGCCAGGAATTAATTTCTTTTCTAGAGCGTGATACGGTCATGCTGCCTCAGGTGTTGTTCCTGGATCTCAACATGCCTTTTAAAAATGGTCTTCAATGTCTGCATGAAATTCGTTCGAATGCTTCTCTTAATGATATTTGCATTGTGCTCTATTCGACTACAGCTCGCCAGACGGATATCGATGAAGGATTTGACCGTGGGGCTAATTTTTTTATACACAAACCCAGTTCCTTCACTGACCTGAAAAAGATCCTTTCAAAATTATTTACCCAGGATCTTAGAACCTGTATGAAGCCCAATAAGAACGGTTTCTTATTTAAGCTTTAAGATTCATCCCCTGATCCATGAGTCTTCTACGCAAACTGGCTGGTGAAACTGTTGTATATGGTCTCGGATCGATTCTCAGCAGGGTACTCAACTATATTCTCTTTACCTGGTATCTCACACGCGTTTTCAATACTGAGCTGGACCAGTTTGGGATCTATAAGGAACTCTATTTTTTTGTTGCCCTCTTCCTCATCGTATTGTCTTTTCGAATGGAGACTACCTACTTCAGGTACGCGAAAGAAAATCGCCCTGCTGTCACTCTTATGTCTCTGGTATTTTTGACATTTTTTTCCGGACTGTTTTTGGCAGTTGTGTGGATATTTAAAAATCAGATTGCCACGCTGTTGGATTATCCTAACATGGCTACCCATCTTGTTATGTTGGGGTGGGTTTTATTATTTGATGTAGTGAGTGCGGTTCCATTCGCCAGTTTGCGGCAGCAAAACAGGCCCTGGATGTTTCTTGGGTTGAAAATGGGTTCTATTCTGATCAATCTTCTCTTTGTTTTATTTTTTATAGAAATGCTCCCCGGCCTTTCAGTACAGGGTGGGTTTTGGGAAAATATTTATCGTCCGGATGATAAGCTGTTCTATGTATTTCTGAGCAATCTGATAGCGAGTGGACTTACTCTTGTGCTGTTGCTGCCTTTAATGCGAGGTCAGGAATTGAAGTGGGATATTTCTTTTTTAAAAAGAATGTTGCGTTATGCATGGCCACTTGTTATGGTAGGTATTGCTGGTGTGATTAATCAGTCTTCTTACATCACTTTTCAAAAATATCTTCTTCCGAATGGTCTCACTGAGAATCTTTCAGACGGCGGTGTATTCGCAGCAGCAGCGTCATTAGCGATATTATTGAATCTCTTTACCGTTGCTTTTAATTATGCAGCCGAACCGTTTTTCTTTGCGCATAAAGATCGTGAAGATGCCCGTCAGGTGTATGCAGATGTTGCACTTGCTTTTACAATTGTTGGCGCGACGATGATGTTGGGGATTCTCGCCTATATGGATCTTGTGCAATTACTCCTGGGCAAAAATTTCAGGGAAGGACTTTTCGTTGTGCCTATCCTGTTGTTATCATTTCTTGTATTGGGTATTTACTATAATTTTTCCACCTGGTATAAACTTGCAGACAAGACAATCTATGGCGCGTGGATAGCTGGTCTCGGTGCAGTGATGACGATTATTTTAAATATCGTTTTGATCCCACGATACCAGATTATTGGAAGTGCATGGGCTGCATTGATTTGCTATTTGTTTATGTGCATAGCTTCCTATGTACAGGGACAGAAATATTTTCCTATTCCATATCGTATCACGAAGATGATCTTATGGATTCTCGTAGCAATTGGATTTTTCTTTGTGATGAATTTCCTCCGCCAGTTTTATGAAGATCAGATCGCTATTATCCTCTTAGTGAATACATTGCTAATTGGGGTATACGTGCTTATTGTTTTCCTGGTTGAAAAGAGTTTGCTGAAGCAGGTGATGAGGAGATCTTAAAAAATCTCACGCAGAGGCGCAGAGTACGCAGAGAAAAATTTGAAACTTCTCTTATAGGTCGCGCAAAGTCGCAAAGCACGCAGAGAAAAATTCGAGATCCCAAATCCCAATTCCGCAATCCCAAATCTGCAATCCTTCTACTCCTTCCTGATATACGCTGCAATCCTTGACGCCTTCCTCGCCGGCAACCATGCCGCAAGCGTGCCGATCACAAAAACCGTTAGTCCAACAATCAACACGTCCTTCCATCGCAACTCGATTGGATACGAGTCAACAACGAATCCTTCCGGGATCGGTACAATGCCAAATTGCTTTTGAAGAAAATAAAAAACTAGAGCAATGAGAATACCTATCACCAGGCCAATCAGACATATCAACCAACCGGAGCGCATGAATATTTTTCGTACATCTCGTGGAGCGCTGCCCATTGACTGTAGAATTGAAATGTCTTTTCTTTTATCCAATACGATCATCCACAATGCACTGACCAGATTAAATGAAACAATTATCAGGGTGAGTGATACGACTGCAAATGATATCCATTTCTCAATATTCATGAGTTTGAAAAAGGAAGCATTCTGTTCGTTTTGATTTTTAACAGTTACAGGAATTGAAAACAAGCTTGCAAGTCTTTCCTTGATCTCATCACTATTTGCATCCGGAGTCAATCGTATCTCGATGCCTGAAACTGTATTGGGTTGATCCAACAATGTTTGGATAAAATGAAGCGATACAAATACGTATTGATAATCATAATCCTGCTTGATAGAGAATCGACCTACAGGATAGGCATATTGCACACTAAATGCTTTGTCCAATGGTCCGTGCTGTTTGCGATTGGGGAGATAAATTGCAATCGTTTCATACGGATTCAGATGATCAACATTGAGTCGCTGGGCAAGTCCTGCTCCCAAAATGGCCAATTCCAAATCCCCCTGATGTAACAGAAAATCACCATCCAGTAATACGCTGTCAATATCAGCTACATACCGGAATTCATCATCTACTCCTTTGAGTGTACATATATCCTGATTGCCTTTGTAATCCAGCAAGGCTGTTTCTTCTAATGTCAGACTATACGCGGCTACTTCAGGCCAGGATTTAATAGTTGCCAATGCAGCCGAATCCGGTTCAAACACTTTGCCTTCAAGCGGTGTGACTTTGAGGTCTGTGTAAATAGAGTTGTACAATCCTTTCAGAAGATCTTCAAAACCATTGAAGACAGACAGGATAAGCATCAGTGCAGCTGCTCCAATAGCAATACCAATTGTAGATATACCCGTAATGATATTGATCGCCTGGAAACTTTTCTTCCCAAGAATATATCTCCACGCAATCATCAGGGTATAAGCTCCTCTCATCCCGTGATCAGTTGCTGCGGATAGCCATGGTAACCCATGATCGCTTTGTAGGCTCTGCGGTGAATGCGCTCACGAATATTGTAATTGCTGAGCGATACATTATTCATTTTAGGATAAGTACGGTTGGAAAGAAATACATAGGTCAGATCATTGACAGGATCATTCCAGACACAAATACCTGTAAAGCCTGTGTGACCATACGTCTCACGAGATGCTTCCCTGGCAACCAATTGGTTTTTTGTGCTGTCCAATTCCTTCATGTCAAAGCCAATACCACGACGCGTTGAATTATCATAGCGGGTTGTAAATTCCTTTAATATTTCAGGATCAATATATTTACGTCCTCCATATTCACCTCCATTCATCAGCATGGTAAAGAATACAGCAAGATCCTTGGCATCAGAAAATATTCCTGCATGACCGCATACCCCACCTAACATTGCACATGCCATATCATGCACATATCCATCCAACTCCTGGCACCGAAAATAATCGTCAATTTCTGTAGGTACTATCTGAGAAGCATCGAAACGTTGAAGCGGTTTGTAGCCCAGTGTGCGAAGGCCTAATGGTTTGTAAAATACGCTGTCAACATACTTGTTGATGGTAATGCCTGTCTGATTGCGGATGATCTCAGGCAACATAATAAATCCCAGGTCACTGTATACATAAGTACCTTCTTTATTCAAGCCACTTCTTATGATTTGTCTTCTAATGGTATCCAGGTATCCAAGTTCCAGATACATGTGTTCTGCGACACAAATCGGGTATTGTGAGCTAGGAATCGTTTGATAAATTTCATCGAAAACATTGGGTACAGATCTGTTACGTGGTAAAGTGGATTCATAAAAAGGAATCCAGGACTGAAGACCTGCATGATGTGCCATCACTTTTCGCAGCACCATATTTTCTTTGTTTGTGCTTCGCAACCATGGAAGATATTCTCCCAGCGTCTTGTCAAGTGACATTCGTTTTTCTTCCACAAGCCGCATCACAGTAGGTGTAGTTGCCACCACTTTCGTTACAGATGCAAGATCATACAGATCAGTCATCCTGACTGAATCTTTTCCCTGGTAGGTATGCTTTCCAAAGGCCTGTTGATAGATGATACGCCCGTGACGTGCGATCAGTACCTGACACCCCGGTGCAGCATGCACATCGATCATTTGTTTTGCGATACGACCGATTGCTTCAAGGCTATCAGAGACCATTCCAACTCTCTCTGGAACACTATAACCTAATCGCTTCAGTGAAGGTGTAGTGAAGCCCTGGTGAACAGGGAAAATATTACTTGCTGTAATAGGTAATTTTCCTTTGAATCCAAATACACCTGCTATACCCTGAGCAGTGATATCTTCTGTTTCTGGTGTATCCTCATACGACACGATCAGGTGATCAATATTTTCAAAATACTTCAGACTATATGGACTTCCAAATACAACTAAAATTATGTCTTCCTGCTGTCGATTGATATTTTGAATAAAGCCAAGAATTTCTTTGGTCAGCCCATACATTTCCGATGGTTTATTATTCCCATTATGTATGCCAATAATCACCCGCTGATATTTTTTCAGTTCATTGATGATCTCTGTTTGGTCAACCCCTTCCAAAGATTTAGGAAGTGAATAATTAGTCGCCTGGATATAACTGTTCAACCTGCTTTGAAACGGAGTCACCTTGGTACTGCCGATAGAGACAGTTGCATATCTCATATCCGTCAGGTTGACCAGTGGGATGAGTGCCCTTTTATTTTGAACTACCGTAATGGAACCTTCGATTAGTTTATGCTTGACTCCAGTCGCATATGGATCGAATGCCATCTTGGTAGCATATTCAGGGGTGGGAAGTGATAAGCTATCTAAACCGAGTTTCAATTTTGCATTCAGGATTTTTCTGACTTTTTCATCAAGCACACGGGTGTCAAGTTTTCCTTTTTTAAATCCTTCTTTAAGCGTATTGAAAGCCAATACAATGTCAGATGGCAACAGGAGCATATCATTTCCTGCAGTAAAAGCCATCGTAGCGATCTGACCAGCGTCATAATTTTTAGTGACCCCTTTCATCTCCAGCGCGTCAGTAATGATGAGACCATTAAATCCCATCTTGCCGACCAGCAATCCATTAATTGTTGGAGAACTCAGTGTCGTTGAAAGATTTGGTGTTGAATCAATTGCAGGAACATGCAGATGCGCAACCATGATACTTCCTATGCCTGCATTAATCAATTGCTGAAAAGGATATAGCTCGACCTGCTCCAATCGTTGCATTGAATGAGCGATCACAGGCAGATCCAGATGAGAATCCACATTGGTATCACCATGGCCCGGAAAATGTTTTGCAGATGGAAGTATTCCTGCTGCCTGCAGTCCTTTCATATAAGCAATTGATCGACTGGTCACATCTTCCCGGTCTTCACCAAAAGAACGTTCGCCAATGACAGGATTCATTGCGTTGTTATTGACATCTGCTACCGGAGAAAAACTGACATTCACACCTACCGCTTTCAATTGCATGCCTATCGCATAACCCATCTCTTCGATGTCATTGAGATTCTGGTTAGCACCAAGCATTAATTGTTTTGGGAAGGCGAGCGCTTTTTCTTTATGCCGCATACTCAGTCCCCACTCGGCATCCATGGAGACGATGAGTGGTATCTGACTTTGCTTTTGATATTGTGTCGTTAGTGCCGCTTGCTTTGCAGGTGTGCCCTGGAAAAAGCAAAGGCCTCCTACATGATATTTTTTGATCTGGCTTTCGACATACTTAATGTGATCATCACCCAGGTCTGAATGCGCGCGAATGATAAAGAGCTGTCCGATTTTTTCATCAAGGGACATTTTCTTCATAATCGAATCTACCCACTGTGCAGATGGTGCATCCTGGCTCACGACATCCGACAAACTTGTCGTAATCAAAACAAAAAATAAAATGAATTTCATTATCCCCATAACTCAACCATTATTTGTTTTGCAATTGCGGCAGATTTGGATCCAGTTCACGCGCTTTTGCAAAACTTGCATTTGCATTGACCTCATCCCCAATTTGTTTGTAGGCTATACCCAGGTTAAAATATCCTGTGGCATTTTTGGGTGCGAGTTCAAGTTCTTTTTTAAAATATGTAATAGCCTGCTGCGAATCTCCTTTTTGACCGAAGGCCACACCTAACAAATGGTAGGTTGTGAAATCATCGGGTATCAGTGTCACAGCTTCCTGTAATAACGAGATCGCGCCCACCAGATTATGTTCTTTCTCCCCTTTGATGCGACCCGATTCCCGTAACGCAACTCCCAGATTTCGCTGGCCTTCTGTATAATTCGGATCCATCTCCAGCACATGCCTGTAATAGGAAATGGCCTGATCATGCTCGCCGAGGTGAAAATGACTATTTCCTAACAACAGATAACTCAATTTATAGTTTGGATGGATCTCCAATGCCTGTTTCAAATATCCCTGGGCCTCGCGCAACATTTTATTCTTAATACCTGCATCCTGTTCCTTTTCTGCTGATGTCACCAGGTCACCACCCATGGCATTTAACAACTTGGCGCTGCGGGTGGAGGTATGAATGTCTGTAGTAAAGAGTGTGTGATTATCTTTCCACACCCTACTTCGCGCAAGAGTCCAACCACCAAATCCAAGAAGGATAATCGCCAGGCCAGCCATCGCGATTGATTTTTTTCCACTGTCCATCAATTTTGCAAAAGCCAGACCAACAATAAATGCAAAACCAAACGATGGAAGAAATGCAAATCGCTCTGACATATTAGTACCAATCGGAAAAACAATATTTGACGTGATCGACATTGTCATGATGTAGAATAATATACCGTATGCCCACCATGATCGTGTCTTCAGTCCTTTTACGACAACATATAAAAGTGCAAGCCACATGAGAGTGTACAGGATCACCATGGGATTACTCCAGGACTGTATTTCAATCTGGCGTGGATAATAATCATGCGTCAGCGGATATGGGAAGACAAGGAGTTGCACATACTTGCCCATCGTGTACATGATGGTGGATGACTTTTCCGCGAAGGTGAGGGGCAGGTATCGTCCGTTTTCAATTTTGAGGAATGGATTGTTCATCAGTTCCATCGGGGTGTTGCCTTTCTCCCAGCCTGTCACGCTGCCGCGTAATACAAGGAATAGAATACTCGCGACGACGATGGGCATCAGACCCTGCAGCCATTTGACATCTTTATTCTTTGAATACCACCATAGCGTCATAGGTACGACGCCCAGCATGGTGATGACATTTTCTTTGGCGAGCAGGCCGAGAAAAAATACACCCAGTGCGAGTAGGCGATATTTCCATGGGTTGGTGTCACCGATACTTTTCAGCATCAACCATAGGCCTCCGATCGATGCGAGTGCAGCGATGATCTCATCCCGGCCTTTGATGTTGGCGACCACTTCGGTGTGAATGGGATGGAAGGCAAATATCAATCCCGCCGCGGCAGCCACATAAACAGCCGTATTGGGATTCGCTCTGGCGCTGAGCAGCATCCGGGTGAAGCCAAATATGACCCAGCAGAGCAAGCCGTAAAAGGCAGCGCTGACCAGGTGGCTAAACCAGGGTTTGGGTCCGGCGATCTCATACTCGATGGCAAACATGATGGGCGTCAGCGGGCGGTATCGGCCTCCGCTCACGAGTCGTGTCTTGTTGTCGTCCTTGAAATAACCATAAAAGGTATCATGACCCAGCAGGCCGCCGATGCCGTTGATGCCTTCCTTGGTATACATATTCTCCGTGATGACGATGGCATCATCTTGTGTATAATCGAATCCGACCGTCTGAAAGTAGAGCAACATGCCTAACAGCGCAATGATGGGTCCGATCTTGCGGACATCAATGCCGGCAAAGGTGCCGATCGTCTCCGTTTTGCTTTGTTTTTTAGTTGTCCTGGCCACGCGTACGTCCTTAGGGGCCAAATTTCGATAAAAAAGCTGAGGGTAGCCAATCTTTACAATTCCTAAAAAAATCCCAAATCGAAAATCCAAAATCCAAAATCATTTTAGTCCTCCACGACCTAACAACTGCTCCTTCTTCAACAACGCATCCACATCCTTCAACACGCCTTTCTGCATCGCTTCACGTGTGATAGATTTTTTGACATCAAGTGCCACAGGATGCTCAAGACTTTCAATCGCCCTGAGGAAGACTCTGTTCATCTGCATGGACTTGCGTCGGTTCCACCAGAAGAGCAGAGCCAGTAGCACTCCAAGGAGGCCTAGTCCCAGGAAAATAATATTCCTGATGTTACTGAAAAATCCCTGGGCTGTATTATCCTTCCTGATTTCATCAAAAATCGAGCGCACTGCTGTACGTGCTATTGAATCTATTTGTGGCCTAAGATTGCTGGCAAAAATGTCATTACTAATACCTGCTCCGATCGATTCATAATCTACACGTGATAATGACCGATTGATAAAATAGCTAAGCGAATCAGCACTATTAGCATTAAAAAGTGCAAGCATCAGCGAATTCAGTTTTGCTTTATTAGCGGATGAAGTCAGATCATTAAAGCCGCCGTTAATTATCCGGGAAATATCATTGCCTGCTTTCCGGCTCACGCCGTCGATGAGTAGTTGGATTCGTCTTTGTGTTTTTGCAGCAAGCAAGGTATCCATCGCACCTGTTACTAGTTTATTTCCAACCGGGGCAGTATTAATATCCGCCAGCGCATCATTGAGATATACTGAAATCATTTTACTCAATCTTGACGCAATCGAATCAAGTTTCTCTTCAGATTGTGCACTTGATAATTCCGTCAGCACACCAGCTGTTGCATTCATCGTAAATGTATCAATCGGTACGATCGTCTCCTTCAATGACTTGAAGTCCGCAGATATCTTCTTGGCATCCTTCGATACATTTCCTATGTCGTTGAAGAATGTCCCAATCTTGCAAGAGGTGCAGCTAAAGCAATTAATATGAATAGAGAATGTTTCAATTTTTTTCATTTTGTCTTTTGCGCCGATAATGGTTCGACAAAAGCTCACCACAAGTTGCGCTAATTACACTAATTAATTTATAGCAATTGAGTTTTAAGATTGTTCATATTTTCTAAACTTACTCAACCGGGTGGTGACAAAGTCAACACTGCTCAACTCACTCAACACATCCTCATACTGATGATCTACATCGAATCGAATTCATCGTCTTACAATAACCCCATAGAAATAATGAAATCATTCACAAACGTTCCTTTAGTATCCAACGCATTCCGCACATCAATCCACGTCTGCACCATCGGAAACTGATCCCTGATAAACTGATGATTGTGATACAGCATATTATTAATCTTTCCCCAATGTGGTATACCACCTAATCCTATCATGGCCAATTGATACCGCTCCAGTAAACTCATGTAACCAATCGCACTGTACAATGTAGGAACATCAATATATACCGTCGGCCGGTTATAACAGGATGACAGATACGCATGAGAGGGCATCACAAACCTGACCGGAATGTGCGATGGATGATTCAACTCAGCATAATCTTCATAGTATTCAGTTTGCTTGAAAATAAACTCAAGCACTTCGATTATTTTTTCTGCCCTGGCATCAAATGCAAATTCGGAGCTAATGCCATATTTTAAAACTGAAGACCCACTGTCGTAAAGTATTTTATAGCTTTTGTCTGTATACGATTTGACTTCAGAATTTTTTAAAGCTGTTTGAATTCTTCCGGCAGTTCGCTTGGGATTTTTGTTTAAGCTGTTGACAAGACCTTCAATTAAGGCTTCACGATTGGATAATATTTTGGGTAGCAATCTCCGGCGACCATCATTTTGTCCCGGTGGGTTTACAACATTCTTTACAGTGATCGAACATAGATGATCTCCTTTGACTTTATATGGATTGACACGAAAAGCCACGAAGTCATTGTCATGAACCTTATTCATGAATTCACCACTTTGCAACTGGGACTTGACATTAGTCCATGAATCGAGATAC
>JALYSC010000423.1 GCA_030855005.1 Bacteroidota bacterium
GGAGGAGCTTGTTCTTCCGCGGGCTGAAAAATGAAGACGATAGTGCCAGAAAGCGAGGATTTCATGGATGACAGTATTTCAGCAGCTGACATGAGGATGGCCACATGAGCGTCATGACCACAAGCATGCATGACATCCACTTCCTTACCTTGGTATTCACCTTTGGCTTTACTCGCAAAGGGTAGGTCCACCCTCTCTTTTACGGGAAGTCCATCCATATCAGCACGTAGAGCCACGACAGGGCCTGGCTTGGCTCCTTTGAGGATTCCGACCACACCCGTATGAGCTACTTTCGTTTTTACCTCGAGTCCTAATTCCCGGAGATGTTTTTCAATATATGCAGCTGTCTTAAACTCCCTGTTGGACAACTCCGGATTTTCATGTAGGTAATGTCTCCAGTTGATTGCTTTGGATTCAATCAGCAAGGCCTTCTGATCAACTTTTGTTTTAAGATCATTCTGTGCAGCAACAGGTGCTAAAAGGATGAGATAAAAAAACATCAATTGCAGGAAAATACGAATAGATTGTTTCATAAATTGGAAATAAGGAGCGGCAATTTACAGATAACCAATCAACTTGCCATTCAGTACCATCCTGATAAATCAGTATTTACTACCGGTGAAAATTGATTATTTTTCTACAACACAAGACAACGCGTATGAAACAATTAGATCAGTTGCTGGCCACCTATGGTGAAAGTCATATGAATACGACTAATAAGCTCATTCATTGGGTATGTGTCCCCGCGATCATGTTTAGTCTTTTGGCATTACTGTTTTGCATTCCATTTTTTGTGGAGCGTGCATGGTATGCTAACTGGGCGATGGTCTTCCTCATTTTTGCCTGGATTTATTATGCGCGATTATCCACAATCATGCTGATTGGTTTTTTTATCATAGGTGTACTTATGCTTCTGGGCATTTATGCATTATATGGTGTCGCAGATTATGATGCGGGCTCGCTTGCTTTGTATGCTCTTTCGATTTTTGCGATTGCCTGGATCGGCCAATTTATAGGTCATAAAATTGAAGGCAAAAAACCATCTTTTCTCCAGGATGTACAATTTCTATTGATTGGTCCTGCATGGCTGATGCATTTTATTTTCAGGAAACTGGGGATAAGTTATTAGCGGTAAACGGTAAACAGTGAACGGTAAACAGTGAACAGTGAACAGTGAACAGTGAACGAGTGCCAATTACGAAATACGATTCACGAAAATCATGCCCTCTTTTTTTATGCTGTGCAAAAAACGGTCTCTGCGTTTTCATCTCCTTTTCCTTCGGAATACTGGATGAAAAACGCCGGGTAAATTTGAAGGGATTAGTATCTATTTTATTTTAAAAACTACCCGGTGTTTCGAAATAGCAATGTTTCGCAGAAACCAGCGAATGGAGAACGCAGGGACCGATTACAAGTCGCAGACGATGTAAACGAGGGTAGAAATCTCACGATTCACACTTCGACTCCGCTCAGTGCAAGCAATTCACGGTTCACGTTTAATCTTCGAGATCATTGACATCCACATCAATCGTATCGGCAATGCGATACTTATTGCGATGTGGAGCGACACGGCTTACAAGTTCAGCGAGGAAACCCGTGAGAAAAAGTTGAGCCCCAATGATTAGTACAAGGATTCCAAAAAAGAATACAGGACGCTCACTAATACGTACGATGTCTTTAGCATATTTTAAAATGCTGAGATACGCAAGGATACCAAAACCAACTAGGAAAAATAAAATTCCCAGCGTGCCGAAAAAATGCATCGGACGCTTTCCGAATTTTCCAACAAAAATGATCGACATGATATCGAGAAATCCCGTGACCATTCGCCCCCAGCCATATTTGCTGTGACCAAATTTTCGTGCCTGATGCTGGACTACTTTTTCACCTATGCGTTTATAACCCGCCCACTTGGCCATGACAGGAATATATCGGTGCATCTCCCCGTATACTTCAATGTTTTTGACAACATCGTTTTTGTATGCCTTCAGTCCACAATTGAAATCGTGAAGTTTGATGCCACTTACGCTCCGAGTGACAGCATTAAAAAATTTTGAGGGCCAGCGTTTACTGATAGGATCTTTTCGGTTTTTCTTCCAGCCACTGACAAGATCAAAATTTTGCTCGCGGATCATCTTTACCAATTCCGGTATTTCTTCGGGAGAATCCTGAAGATCAGCGTCCATGGTGATAACAATTTTTCCATTGGCAGCTTCAAAGCCTTTTTGGAGGGCAGCTGATTTGCCATAGTTGCGACGGAAACGAATACCCTTAATCGATGGATAAATATTTTTTAATTCAGTAATGACTTGCCAGGAATTATCGCTGCTGCCGTCATCCACCAGTATGATTTCTGTATCTCCTATAGCATTAATTGTGACGATGTGATCAATCCAGCTGATAAGCTCAGGAAGTGATTCACTTTCATCATAGACCGGGATTACGATAGAGAGTTCTGGTGATGTCTTCAGCATAAGCAGATTATGCCATAGGCACGACTGGTGGAGGATCTTTTTTAAGGATGGAGCCTGCAATGACACCTTTAAGCATACCCATTACTGAAGTCCATATAACAGCGATAGCTGCAAGCAAAAGTGGACTCATAAACATACCTCCCCATTTACGGGCCATTTCGCGCTGATCATCATCCATGCCTTGTTTATCCCATTGTTCTTCTGCCGCTTCCATCATGCGATTGGTCATTTCGGGATCGATAAATTTCATGTAGATTAGTGTAAAAAGGCCTGCCAGAAGACCTGCAATAAATCCAATCTTCAATCCCATCTTGAATCCCTCAGCAGTAGTTAGGTATCCATTTTGATTTTCATCACGTTGTTCTTTGATGGCGAGAAAGATGGTATAAAAAGTAATTCCAGTAATAAGTATTAGCATTAGTACACCAATACCGGAACCCATTCCCTGCTGTTGAATACCCAGGAGATTAGAGACTAAAGATTGAGCTATGTAGATCATGCCTGTGATCAGGCCCCATTTAACTACGGTAGACATGGTTCGTTTCGTTTAAGAGGATGAGATGAATACAATCAAATATATTAATTTATCATCAATTGACCTTTGGCGTAAGTCCCCACAACTCTGCCGGTGAAATGACTTCCTTTAAATGCATCGTTTTTGGAAAGCGAATGTACAGACCCCTCATAAGTCCATTCCACACCCGGATCAAATAAAGTCAGATCAGCTTCCATACCTTTTTTGATTTCGATATTTTCAAGGCCCATAATATTTTTCGGTCCTCCACAGAAT
>JALYSC010000424.1 GCA_030855005.1 Bacteroidota bacterium
GGATACTTGATTTAAGATATATTTAAGTTTTATGCTATTCGATACCGCTAAGCCCCCATGGTAATCGGGCTTGTGGTACGCCAGATGTTGCAGCTTCCCAGAAATTCATGATTTGAGGAAGTTTTGTCTTTGCCATAACTGAAACGTCTGACTTGTCCTGATCCATCACTTGCGTTATCATCTTCTGTAAAGGATTTTGGAAAACCGGATATTCTTTGACGCGGTATTTCTCCAGTCCTGCGAGCGATGCGGCAGAAGCGAGTGCATCATCGAGGGTTCCGAGTTTATCAACAAGTCCATTTTCAACGGCTCTCTTTCCAGACCAGATTCTGCCTTGTGCAACAGCATGTACTTCGTCACGGGTCATGTCTCTTCCTTCCGCAACTTTATTAAGGAACATCTCATAGTAGGCATCAGTGCGGGATTGCAGATATTCATTTTCTCTTTCTGACCATGGAAAGAAAATTGTGAAATCAGCACTATACGGTCCTGTGCGAACTGTGTCAAACTGGATTCCCAATTTATCTTTTAGTCCTCTTGAAGGATTTGGAATCATAGAGAATACACCGATGCTTCCGGTTAGCGTATTAGGTTGTGCAAAAATACTGTCAGCCATGGCTGCTATATAATATCCGCCAGATGCAGCAAGGTCACCCATTGACACCACAATGATTTTGCCATCATTATGCATGCCGACCAATTGACGATATATATTCTCAGCACTCAGCACACTTCCTCCCGGACTATTGATGCGTAATACCACTGCTTTAATATCATCCTGCTTACGAATCTCCTTCAATAGTTTTACATAGCGTCCATCATCGATCACACCGTATTCATCGCGGTTGCTGACGATCTCTCCTTCAGCATAGATAATCGCAATTTTATCCTTTACATTAAAATCCTGATCATCTCGGGGAGTGACATCAGCGTATTCTTCAATAGATACATAATTAATTTTATCGAGAGCTCCTTTACCTAACTGCGCATTCATCCAGGTTTCGCAATCTGCCTTTGATCCGATTTCATCTACCAGCTTATAAGTGACAGCATCTTCGGCTTTTTTGATACCAAATTCGTAGGCAATTTTTTTCAGGTCAGCAGCGGAGATATTGCGTGCAGTTGCTATATCATCGAGATACATGTCATAGGTATCCATTAGATATTCGCGAGTCTGTAATTTATTTTCAGGACTCATTTCAGTACGGCGAAATGGTTCAGTGGCGCTCTTGAAATTACCTGCATAATAAATCTGCATATCAAGACCAATCTTGTCAATAAATCCTTTGAAAAAAGGAACATACGTTGCAAATCCTCTGAAGTCAACAGTTCCAACCGGATGAAGTGTAATATGGTCAGATGCACTGGCCAGGTAATATCCTTCCTGCGTGAAAAAATCTCCATAGGTCGCAAGGAATTTATCAGATTCTTTATATTCCATTAGCGCGTCCATAATTACTTTGGCTGAACTGCTTCCCAGACTACCAAGACCATTTTCGATGAGTATGCCGCTGATCTTTTCATCCTCCGCAGCATGACGGATTAGGTCCGCTACATCGTGCAATCCGGGCACATCTCTTTCATGCAATGAAAAAGAAGAGCTCGATACATTATTAGTTTGCTCAGGAATGTAATTAGTGAAGTCAAGCGCAAGAACACTACCGTTATCTATAGCAACCTTGCCTCCACGACCTCCGGCTCCCGCTATTAGCATTGCAAAGAAAGCTATGATGATAAAAAGGAATAAAAAACCGGCAATAAAAACCCCAAGGCAGCTTGCCAGCGTTTGTTTCAGGAATTGTCCCATGTTATGTATTTGTATTTTCGACTGATTGACTGTGACCGCAAAGGTCAGCATTCTCAACTACTTATACCATCCCTACGTTCAATCTTTAGACAAGTATTAAGGCCAATTGATCGAAAACCATATGCAATGATCTGTGTGACCTAGCCTTCTTTGACGGGGAGTTCCAATTTCAGAGACTCCAGGGTGTCGAGGACTTTTTCCGCAATAAAATAATCCCTGTACCATCTTTGGTCCACAGGAGCAATGATCCATGGAATAGTGCTTCGGTTGATGACATCCTCGTAGACATCCATGTAGTCATTCCATTTTTCTCTTTCTGTCCAATCCGCAGCATTATGCTTCCATTGTTTAAGAGGATCATCGATACGCTCCTGCAATTTCTCTTTCTGGCGTTCTTCAGAGATGTGCATATAGAATTTTAGGATAGTCGTGTTATTATCCACCTTCAAGAGCCTTTCAAATTCATTGATGGCATTGATCCGTTCATTCACCCGTTCCTCATCGATCCATTTATAGACACGCTGTATCAGAACGTCTTCATAATGGGAGCGAATGAAGATCTGCATCATGCCTTTGGCTGGAGCTCGCTTATGAATTCGCCAAAGGAAATCATGCGCAAATTCTTCTTCCGTTGGTTTGCGAAAAGGATATGCATCAATACCGGTAGGATTACAATTGCCAAAAACATTTTGTGCGGCTCCATCTTTACCGCTGGCATCCATCCCCTGTAGTACAACTAAGAGACTATGTTTTTTTTCAGCATACATGATGTGTTGCAGATCACCAATGCGGGCAGCCATGCGTTCGGTCTTCCGTTTGACATCATCTTTATTCAGGCCCTTAGGTGCTTGTGTTGGGATTTCGTTGAGTGTAATCATATAGCCATTTTACTTCGTCGTACAAGGAATGATTGAAGAACTGGGGCAAAGCCACGTTGCTGATCCGCAGTCACGAAATCAATTTGATACTGGAGACATTTTAATTTAAGTCTTTCATAGAAAGCTGCCATCTGCTCTGTATATGCTTTTTTGACTTCATTTGGCCGCAGCTTCAATGTTTCATTGGTTTCCATATCAATAAACATATAAGGCCGGTTATCAAAATTGAATTCAAGTTCTTTTGCGTGATCGAGGACATGAAAAAGCACTACCTCATGCTTGTTGTGTTTCAGATGTTGTAGTGCACCGAATATATCGTCTTCATTTCCGCTTTCGAGCATATCACTGAAAATCATCACCATCGAACGTTTATGAACACTGTCAGCAATTTGATGCAGTGACTGAGCTGCGGAAGTGGTTTTGTTTAATTGTGGATTTTGAATCAGTTGCTCAAGGTATGATAGCATCAGCCTGTAATGCATATTACTACTCTTACATGGCGTATGGATATTGAGCGTCTGGTCAAAAATGCTCAGTCCGAATGCATCCCGCTGTTTGCG
>JALYSC010000425.1 GCA_030855005.1 Bacteroidota bacterium
TAACTTTGCGTCCCGTAGCAACATCCACATTATCATGGTCAAATACATCTTTGTTACGGGCGGCGTCACGTCTTCATTAGGTAAAGGAATAATTGCAGCATCACTTGGCAAGCTCTTGGAATCCAGAGGTTTGACTGTGACAATTCAAAAATTCGATCCTTATATTAATGTCGATCCCGGCACCCTCAATCCTTACGAACACGGCGAATGTTACGTCACCGATGATGGTGCTGAAACAGATCTTGACTTGGGCCATTATGAGCGTTTCCTGGGACATCCATCCTCACAGGATAACAATGTGACAACCGGTAGGATCTACCAAACCGTCATTAATAAAGAAAGAGCAGGTGATTACTTGGGGAAAACCGTCCAGGTAGTACCACATATTACCGATGAAATTAAACGCAGAATCCGCGCTCTTGGAAAAACAGGAGACTATGATATTGTCATTTCAGAGATCGGCGGAACAGTTGGTGACATTGAATCCCTCCCTTACCTGGAGGCTATCCGACAAATCCGGCTTGAATTAGGTAGTGGAAATGCTATTACGATCCATTTAACCTTAATTCCTCACCTCAGCGCTGCTGGAGAGCTAAAAACAAAACCTACGCAGCATAGCGTAAAAGAATTATTACAAACCGGCAATCAACCGGATATCCTGGTATGTCGTACCGAACATCCACTAACTGACGATCTGCGCAGAAAAATCTCTCTTTTCTGCAATGTCGATCGTCATGCAGTTATCGAGGCAATCGATGCAGATACCATTTATGATGTTCCGCTTTTGATGCGCGAAGAGAACCTGGATAAGATCGTGCTGAATAAACTCAACATGGATGTTACCACGGAGCCAAATCTTACTGCATGGAAGGCCTTCTTAAAAAAGCTCAAGGAACCTAAACATACTATTCGGATCGGACTTGTAGGTAAATACAACAAGTTACCGGATGCATACAAATCCATCAATGAATCATTCGTTCATGGAGGCGCAGCAAATGAATGTAAAGTTGAGGTGGAGCCAATACATGCAGAGGCTCTCGAAGTGACTGATAACTTTGATGATGTATTGGGGCATCTCGATGGAATCCTTGTTGCACCGGGATTTGGTGAAAGAGGTATAGAAGGGAAAATTAATGCAATTAAATACCTTCGTGAAAATGGAATTCCTTTCTTTGGCATTTGCCTGGGACTACAATGTGCTGTTGTGGAATTTGCCCGCAATGTCTTAGGACTTGAAGATGCCTATAGCACAGAAATGAAATCCGATGCCGCTCATCCCGTCATCGATCTCATGCCCGATCAGAAAAACATCAGAATGAAAGGCGGTACCATGCGACTCGGAGCATATGCATGTGAGGTGAAAGAAGGTTCTATTGCCTTTAAGGCTTATCAGTCCACCCTCATCTACGAACGTCATCGTCACAGATATGAATTAAACAATGAGTACCTCAAGGATTTTGAATCCCACGGCCTCATTGCTTCGGGACTCAACCCGGATAGTAAGTTGGTAGAGATCATGGAATTGAAAGGCCATCCATTTTTCTTAGGGACACAATTCCATCCTGAACTTAAAAGCACAGTTGAAAGACCTCACCCATTGTTTGTCTCCTTCGTCAAAGCCTGCATGGATTACAATAAACGTAAGTCCGGAGATAAGAACGGGTTCCTAAGTCGCGAGCCGTCAATCGTCAGCCGTGAGTCTTAATAGTTAATAATCAATGGTCAGTAGCGGGTGAAATTTCGTGAATCGTGAATCGTATGGTTTCAGTTAGTTCTCAGTAGTCAGTCGATTTCAGAAAAAGTCTCTTCGAGATTTTTCACATTTATTGTAGCAATTAGCAACAATGGGTGCAGGCTACCTACATTACTCAAATGTGAATAAAGAGAAGAGCCACAGCCAGAAAGCTGATCACTCTCTCACTTTCTCACTTTCTCACTTTCTCACTCTCTCACTCCCTCACTCTCTCACTTTCTCACTTTCTCACTCTCTCACTTTCTCACTCTCTCACTCTCTCACTCTCTAATGTAGAGCAGCCCTCAAGGGCAGCGACATAACCACTTCCGATTCTTTATCCACCCACCATTGCAACCTGTCATATACCTTCTTTTCAGGAAAATACAGCAGTGCCATCTTCACATAAATGTGTCCATGTTTAGCTTCTGATGTCCAAAGCATTTTATAGAACCTTGCAAGGTCAGCATCCCCTATATTATCGGCTACTAATTTGAATCTTTCGGCACCGCGTGTTTCAAACACGGAAGCTATTAGCAGGCGGTCAAGAAATCGTTCTTCCAATCCATCATGTTGGCTCTTCATCAGTCTTTTGATATAGAGATCCTCATGGATGGAGTGGGCGAGTTGGATCCCCTTTGATTCCATAATCTTATACACCAATTTGAAGTGTTCCATTTCTTCAAGTGCTGTATCGATAAGTTCTGGAATGATTTCGACTCTGTTGGGATACTTGGCTACCAGGCTCATGGCAGTGGCAGAAGCTTTGCGCTCACAATCCGCATGGTCTTGCAGAAAGCTGGGAAAGTCAGTTAATACGGCTGTTATCCAGCCTTCCGGACTGGGGATGCCGATGTCAAGATTGAGTTTCAAGAATGTATCTGGCGCCTATAATGCGTAAACTAAAAAGAGAAGCAGAATCAGGGCCGCTGTAATGATCCCTAACGTAATAAAGAACTTTCGTTCCTGTCTTCGATCCTTGGATTGGCGCTGAAGCCGGGTCTTAGAAATAGCCATACTGATTTAGTAATTTATAATGCCTAAGATACAATATGATGCGATTGCTAACACTAATAAATTTATAAATACCATCGGATGATCATTGGTTACATTTGACTCGATGAATCTCGACATGGTATTGTACGAAATGAAAATATACGACCATGTCCTGGCGGTCATTATCTGCGTGCTTGCCCCAGTATTGGCTTTAGCTTCACGTCGAGTTTCAACTGATGATTTGATCCTGACTTCGGATGAAAAAATTAGGCTATATCACAGTAATGGTTTATTGCTTGTTGTTCTTGCTTTGATTGCCACGACTGTTTGGCGATTACCAGGAAGACCTCTTCAGGGGCTTGGAATAGAAATGGCTACACCACATCCTTACCTGGCTATTTTGATCTTGATAATATTTCTTTTTTATGCGGCAGATATTTTTATTCAATATGGTACTCAAAAGAAAAGACTACAAACAATTGAGCGGAGGAGCAAATCTTTAAGCTTTATACC
>JALYSC010000426.1 GCA_030855005.1 Bacteroidota bacterium
GTCCATTTTAGTGCTTCAGAAATTTTTGTCCATGCATTTCTGCCATCGATCAATGAGGTCAATGGCTTAGTAAGGAACAAACCTTTCATCCATTGATGATATTGGTTTTGACCTCCATGCCAGGTAAATTCCGGCAACCATGATAGAGTCCTGTGTTGAGATGCAGATTCACCTTTAGCCTTATCAATTCTTGAAATGATGTCATCTAAACTCCGTCGCGTATTTTCTGTAATGGTGGTATCACGGCTGACTTCTTCTTTCAATACAAGCGCGTTAGATTGAATACTTTCAATTTGATTCGTCAATAATGCCCGCGCATAGAACTGACACACTTCAAATCCCTTACTACCTGTATTATAATCACGACAACTTTTTTCCAATCCATTTACTAGATCAGAATGTAATTTTATTGTTGTGGCTGAATAATCTGAATCCTTCATCCAATCCAACACATTAGACTTTTCCAAAGGTGACAGGATAAGTTGGAGGCTATCCGGATATAAAGCAGGATAGATAGAAAAATAGAAATTGGGAAGATGCAGGCCCCGCGATGTGGCTACCTGGCCATAAGCTAACCGTTGATCAAGTGGGTTTTCAATTCGAGCATACGCAGTTTCATCGACGCTGATGTAATCCATCACAGCATCACCAGGTAATAATTTACTCAGCCAAAATGTAGCCATGGATATAATCCACAGGATCACCAGTGCATAAGCAATTCTCCTGAGTAAGGATTTGATCATGTGGATCTGATATTAGTCCGCGAGCTCAAAAAGATTTTCAAAATAGCCTGGCTTTCTGGAAGAAGAAATAGTTTTGAATCTTTTAGAAATGATAATCCGGTCCATCGGCACATACAGGTAAATTGCAGGCTGTTCTTCATAGAGAATTTCCTGCAAAGCATAATATCCTGAATCACGTTGTGCAGCCGAATCTGCTGTACGTATTTCTGTAATCACAGAATCCACTTTAGCATTGTGAATACCGCTCCGGTTGGATGAGCTCGTAGAAAAATAAGTTGGATAGAAATCATCAAGTGATCCTTGCGGACGGCTACGCATAGGTGCCATGTCGAAATTGAGCGCACGCATATCCTGGCTAAATTGACTTGGATCTACTGGTACGATATTAACAGTGATCCCTGCCCGCTTTGCATTGTCCTTAATGATAGTAGCAAGTTTCTGCCCCTCCTCTTTGTTAGTGATTTTAATATCAACCACTAATTCTTCTCGCTTTCCATTCAGCATTTTATCGGGTGAGCCGTCACCATTCGTATCCTTCCATCCGGCTTCTTCGATGAGCGCCATTGATTTATTCAAATCCTGCTGCATGGGCTGAAGGCCTTTGTGAAAATATTTTCTGTCGGGATGAACAGGCCCAATCGTACGTTGTCCAAGTCCCTGCAATAAATTATTCATGATACCATTGTAATCAATCGCATAGGCCAGCGCCTGCCTTATTTTTTTATCAGATAGAATGGCATCACGTTGGTTAAGCTCGATATAAAAGATTTGCTGTATTGCAGGTGTATCAAATTCAAATTTATCTTTCCATTCCGGATCCTGCATAAATTGAAGAAAATCAGATACAGGCACTTCTGATAATACATCCACATCGCCAGATTTCATCGCTGCTTCAGCAGTTGCTGCATCAGAAATAAACTTGTAAGTGAGTTCATCAGGATAGGCTTTCAATAGTAAAGGACCATTAGCCACCTTATCGCCCCACCAATTTTCTTTTCTTTTCAATCGAATAAACTCACCAGTTGTCCAGCTTTCAAATTGATAGGGGCCTGCACCCTGTACGGTATCCCTCAAAAATGTTACAGATTGAAAGGCGGAAGCATATTGTTTCAGTGTTGAATCTTGCGCAGGTGTCCACGTGTGGTCTGCATCGATCATTTCATTGATAGGAAATGCAGAGAGAAGATTTTGGGGATCATAGACATGTGCAGGGTAAATATTGATATTGGTTAAAGCTTCCAATGCCAGAATGTATGTCGAATCAAAAAATACCTGTACGGATTTAGGATTGGCAGGATCAGTGCGGATCTCACTTACATATTCAAAAAAACTTTTCCAGCTCGAACCTGTGAGGTGCGGATTAAAAGCAGCCTTGATAGTGAATATGTAATCTTTGCTTGTTACCGGTGATCCATTATCCCACTCAGCTTCGGGACGAAAATTTAATTGATACATCGTACCTCCGGCGTGAGGTCCGGCATCTACTGGTTGAGCAACAGGAATTTCACTTAGCAACAATGGAGACAATTGTAATGACACTGGATCAAATTCAGCAGCTGGTAACAAAACCAGCGAAGCTATCTGCAATCCGAATGAACTTTTAGTAACCATTGGATGCAAATTCTCCGGTTCATTTGGCAGACGTACATTTACTGCAAAAGTGGTATTCGTATCTGGTGTATTCCTGCAGGACAAGATTATAGCTGATAGGCAGATTATCCACCGGATATAGTTATTTCCCTTCTTGTACATGTTTCAAAGATAGTAAGCCCCCTTCGTTTTCCTGCCAGGAGTCCAAGGGTGGATGAACCCTTTCCATCTATTTGTATTTTACAGGCAATGAAAAAAAGAATATTGATTGCCGGAGGAAGCGGCCTGATAGGAAACGCAATTGTGAAAGCTGCCAGTCCAATGGGTTGGGAATGCATTATACTTAGCCGTACTGCGGGGCCGGGTAAAATCCAATGGTCACCTGCTGATAGTGCAATAGATCTGGACGAAACTCAGGAATTCGACGCTATTATCAATCTCGCAGGCGAGAATGTCTCTGAAGGTAGGTGGACCGAGAAGCGTAAGGAAGAAGTCTATAAAAGCAGGATGAATTCAACGGAAACCCTGATTTCTTTTCTCAAAAAAGGTCTTTTGAAAACGCAATGTTACATCGGAGCTTCTGCTATTGGTATTTATGGTAATAGGGACGAACATTCTATTACTGAAACAACACCGGTGCAGCAAGGCCAGGACTGGTTTATAAAGACAGTAATGGACTGGGAACAGAAGCACGAGGAAATTGCTGCTTTACCAATACGTACTGCGATGTTTAGAATCGGAATTGTATTGAGTGGAGAAGGTGGAGCTTTGAATGAAATTCTTAAGAAAGCTAAACCTGGTATACTGCCCGTGTTTGGATCTGGTAATCAGATTTGGTCATGGATTCACATCAGTGATTTAGTAAAAATGATCATGTTTGCCATTGAACATCCTGAGAT
>JALYSC010000054.1:0-1809 GCA_030855005.1 Bacteroidota bacterium
AGCCACCACTCTTACGCAGATTTTGGATTCTATTGACCAACTCTCTTGCCATTCCTTCAGAGATTAATTGATCATCAAGTAACACGTCCAATGCGACGGTGATGCCATCTTCTGAAGCCACCTGCCATCCGGGGATATCTTCTGATGTGATGTCAATATCCTCCCTGTTTAAAACAAACTCTTGTCCTTCGATAAACATCGTCAGTGCGCCACCTCCTTCAAATCGATTGATCTCATCCTGGGGTAATCCGGCAATCAGCTCAGCTGCCATTTTCATGTCCTTACCCAATCGCTTGCCAAGAGTTTTGAAATTAGCTTTTGCCTTCTTCGATACAATTCCGGTTGTAGTACTGATGAACTCAATGTCTTTCACATTGACTTCCGATAGTATCAGATCTTTCACATATTCCACGTCCTCTTTAAATGTTTCATTGAGAATTGGGAGTAGAATTCTTCTTAATGGAAGACGTACCCTTAATTTTTCTTTTTTACGAATGGACAATACCAGCGAACTTATATGCTGTGCATAATCCATCCGCCGATTGAGTGCTTCATCTTTCAATTCATGTGCCGGCTGTGGCAGATCAGAAAGATGCACACTTTCTCTAGAGAGCGGATTATGTTGGTGCAGATTACGATACAGCCATTCGGCAAAAAATGGTGCAACAGGAGATATCATTTGCGATAATACTGTGAGGCATTCATGCAGTGTCGCATAGGCTGCCTTTTTGTCTTCAGATAGCTCTCCTTTCCAGAAACGACGACGATTAAGCCTTACATACCAATTGGAAAGATGATCATTTGTAAATTCTTCAATTCTCCGACATGCTGTTGTGACATCAAAGTGATCCATATCATCATGATAGTCATCGACGAGAGTATGTAATTTGGATAAGATCCATCTGTCAATCTCTGGCCTTTCCGATACAGGAAGAGCAGCTATGTTAGTGCTCTGCCATTCATCCAGATTCGCATACAGCGCAAAGAAGGAATAGGTATTATACAGCGTGCTGAATAGTTTACGTGTAGTTTCTACAATTCCTTCCTCATCAAATTTCAGATTATCCCACGGCTGTGCATTGGACAACATATACCACCTCGTGGCATCTGCACCATATTGCTGCAATGTCTTAAATGGATCTGCTGCATTGCCAAGTCGCTTGGACATCTTCTGTCCGTTTTTATCCAGGACAAGTCCGTTAGATACAACATTCTTAAAAGCAACTGAATCAAAGATCATGACAGCAATGGCATGCAATGTGAAAAACCAGCCTCGTGTCTGATCCACACCTTCTGCTATAAAATCTGCAGGAAAATTTTCCGCAAATTTTTCTTTGTTTTCAAAAGGGTAGTGCCATTGAGCATAGGGCATTGAACCGCTATCAAACCAAACATCGATCAAATCAGATTCACGTTTCATCGGCTGACCATCAGAAGACACTAGGGTCACCTCATCAATAAAAGGCCGGTGAATATCAGTAGGAATAAGTTGCTGCAAATTCAATTGTTGATTGGCTTTTTCTATTTCCTGTTTCAGTTGATCTATAGATCCGATACAAATTTCCTGGGAAGCATCCTTCGTGCGCCAAATTGGAAGCGGTATTCCCCAAAAGCGGCTGCGAGATAAATTCCAGTCCTGAAGATTTTCAAGCCAATGCCCAAATCGTTTCTCTCCTGTATGTGCCGGAGTCCAGTTGATGGTTTTATTAAGTTCAATCATTCGGTCCCGACTTGCAGTAGATTTTATAAACCAACTATCCATTGGATAATACAAAACGGGTTTGTCGGTGCGCCAGCAATGAGGATAGT
>JALYSC010000054.1:1819-10986 GCA_030855005.1 Bacteroidota bacterium
GAGGATAGTTGTGCTCATATTTTTGAACATTGAATGCTTTCCCTTCAGTCTTTAACATGACAGCGATATCCACATCAACGTTGACGTAATTGGGATCATCTTTATAATCCTTGACATAGCGGTTTGCGAATGGACCAACATTGTTTTTAAATTTTCCTTGTTGATCAACAAGTGTAAGAGTGCCTACGCCATTTGCTTTAGCAACACGTTGGTCATCGGCACCAAATGAAGGAGCAGTATGTACTATGCCCGTTCCGTCAGAAGTAGTAACATGATCTCCGGTGAGGACGACATAAGATTCAGTCCCACCTAATAAGGGTTCGATCTCAATACCGAAATCGAGTAAAGGGGTGTAACGGATTCCTTTTAGCTTGTTTCCTTTAAAAGTTGATGACTGCTCAAGGATCGGTGGTTGATTTTTACCACCCAACCAGGAAGAGATAAGTGATGCAGCTAATACAACACTAACATTTGCATTGGTATATGGATTGACTGTTTTGATTTTTACATAATCAATCTCCGGCCCTACAGATAAAGCTGTATTAGACGGAAGTGTCCAGGGAGTCGTAGTCCAGGCAAGTATGCGTACATCCTCATCTGTCTCATCAAATAAAATTTGTGAAGCATCATTGCGTATAACCTCAAACATGGCCACAACAGTGGTGTCTTTTACTTCTTTGTATGCACCGGGCATATTGAGTTCGTGTGAACTCAGACCCGTACCTGCTGCAGGTGAATAAGGCTGTATTGTGAAACCTTTGTAGAGTAATCCTTTATCGAACAGTTGTTGCAATAAGCACCAAACTGATTCGATATAATTATTCTCGTAAGTGATGTAGGGATGATCGAGGTCAACCCAATATCCCATCTTGCGGGTGATATCATCCCACTCAGCCTTATACCGCATAACTGTTTCGCGGCAGCGTGCATTATAATCTTCTATAGATATGGATTTACCAATATCATCTTTGGTGATGCCCAATTCTTTTTCAACACTCAGTTCGATTGGTAGTCCATGTGTATCCCATCCGCCTTTTCTTTCTACTCTGTAACCCTGCAGAGTTTTATATCTACAGAAGAGATCTTTGATAGTCCGGGACATGACGTGATGGATACCTGGCATGCCATTAGCACTTGGTGGGCCTTCATAAAATACCCATCTTTTGTCCTGTGGACGCTGGTCCACACTCTTATTGAAGATGTCATGATCTTCCCACCACTGAAGGATTTCAGCATCCATGGCGGGGAGATTCATGCCTTTATATTCCGGATATATTTTCATGTCGTATCATTAAAAAAGCCCCGTAGGTAATCTGACGGAGCTTTTTGAAAAAGTTCAGATTACAATTTATGATCAGGTAATGCTAATTATGTCTATTAGTAAATTCATCAGGATGCAAATGTAAGGAAAAAGAGAATGCGGCTGAAAGCATAAATCCTATATCCCAAATCGTTTGACCCCTGCGCAATGCATGCGCGTCCCCTGTTTTTGAATATTCGTCGCTATCGCGTACGTTATTTAAAATCTTGGGATAAGATTTGGAAGTATGCTGATAACCCAAAATCCAAAATTCAATTTCTTGCTGGCCCTCTCCGGAGATAACAAAGTATCATACCGACAATTCCTATCACGATGAGCAGGAAGGCGATATACTCTGCCTGTGTGGCTTCTATTCCAAATACTGTGATGTCCGGATTGGTTCGAATTTTCTCGATGAAAAAACGCTCAACACCATTAAGAAAAACATAGAGGAAAAAGATAATTCCTGCAATCCGTATACGTTTACGCAATGACCATAAGATGCCGAAGATGATTAGTGAAAAGAAGGTCTCATAAAGTGGAGTCGGAAAAACACCTTCACTCAAATGACGACAATATTCCCACATACATCCTTCGATCTGTATGCCATCGTTCAGGACGTTATGTGGATAATCATACGACCACGCCCATTGAGGTAAAAACCACCACGAAGGAGAGGCAGATGCATTCACAATGCCCCAGTCACCATCACCAGATAATTGGCAACCAATACGACCTACTGCATATCCCATGATCAATGCAGGTGCTACCGCATCCATCACATGGATAGGTTTCATTCCCTTGCTTTTGATGTAGATATAGACTACGATAAAAGCAAGTATCAATCCACCATAGATGGCCAAACCACTTCCACTAAGCAATTGATCCAGTGGATCCTGTATAAATGCTTTTATATTTTCTTCGCTTTCAATTATTGAAAACAGACGAGCTCCTGCCAATCCTGATATGGCTGCCAGAATAGTAATATCGCCAATGCGCTGATGCGGCATGACCAGCACTTCCTTAATCTGAGGTTTACCAATTTGTTTTTTATGCTGATCCCAATAACGTAAAAAACCAAAGACCGCTGCGCCAATAATACCCCACAAGATAGTACCCTTACCAGATAAGAGTATCGCCGCTGGATCAGGACGAAACGCGTCAAAATGTTGAATGATGTAGGGTAATTTCCATCCGATGATAAAACCAAAAAGTGCATTTTGCGCAATCTCCTGCCATGTAGCGGGATAGCCTGTTTTAATTTTTTCGATAGATCCTTTCAGCAAGCCTTCATTCTCTTTTCTTATCAGTTCACGTTTTAGAAAGTATGCGCTGACAAGAAAGGAAATGATGAGCAGCACCCCAAAGGTTTTGAATACGCTTAACCAGTTGTCAGGGGCAGTGCCAAACAGATCGAAGAAGAAGTAAGAGAGGTCTGGATACATAGTAATGTTATCTGATTCCCAATATGGGAAATTGAAACGAAAATAGCCTACTTTTGCACTGCTCTCCCCCTATTACATCCAGATAAATAATGAAATTATTGAATAGACTAAGTCTTATGGCTTTGGTAATCAGCATGTTAATTGCTGGTGAGGGGATTGCCCAAACGGAAATAAACCCCAAGGCAGGTTTTGAAACATGGTCTCTGGCTGATGAAGTCGGTCAGGGTGGTTCAAGTCACTCGGGACAGACCATAGGTTTTGATGTGTTTATTATCAAAAACCGATTCTTGTTTGTTCCCGGATTCTTCTATCACCGAATTTCCATTCTCAATCAAGAAGATGGATTGATCTTCGAAATCCCAAAACGCAATGGGGCTCATTATTTCTCTATTCCGTTGCAGGCAGGTATGCAGGTACTCGATCTTGCGGTACTGGATGCATCCATCATGGCAGGAGGAGAAATGAGTTTTTTTTATAGCCTTGACTCAAATGATGTATCGCTTGATGATGATAAGCTTCATGGAGTATTCGGAGCAATTACCGGTGGTGTCCAGGTGCAGTTATTTTCTTTTCTGACAGCAGACTTAAAATATCATCATGCTCTGCATCCAATTATTAAAGCCAGACCCGAATCTAAATTACGGGGATGGACAATAGCTTTGGGTGTTCGCCTTTAATTATTATCTCTGCTGAAAATAAAACAAAAAGGGCCGCGATTTTCGCAGCCCTTTTTTAATTATAAGATGTTGGGATCATTAGTATTCCCGAATAGGTTCTTCTATGCTGAAGATAAATGTCAACTGTCCACATTCTCTTTTAGGTGCTGTGTAGTTCGCTTCATATTTGTATCTGGCTGCGATGTTTGTAGCCTGACGTATGATTTCTCTATCGGTAATGGTTGTCTTGTCAGGATTGTAGGCAACATACTCAACCTTGCCCTGCCTGTTAATACAGATATCTAAAACAATACGACCATTGATTTTTGCAAGTTGACCGATTTTTTCACGGTAGATAATTTTACGGGTGATGATACCATCACCTTCCAGACCATCACCAGCACCACCGTCACCGGCCATAGCGCCACCATCCTGGTCACCTTCGAGCGGACTGCCACTACCACCACCGTCTGCATGCGTTTCTGAATCACTGCCGTGTGCATTAGATTCACTGGCGACTACGTCAGTTTCAGAATCGGTGGTCACATCACTATCTATTTCACTGACATCTTCAGCTACTGTCACTTCTTTGGCAGGATCTGTTTCTTCTACAGGTATTGGATCTTTTTCAGGGGAATCTGTAGTAGGTTCTGGTTCTTCATTAAAAACCTGACTTCTGGACTCCAGACCTTCACTACCGGAATTTTGAATCTCAGGCATTTCTACATAGCCAAGTTCTACCAGATATTCTTTAGGTTGTACTACGGCTACTTTGTGAGCCAGTGGGAGTAAAAGGAGGAGCAGTACTGCACCATGAATACCAAAACTCCATTCGACACTTTTGTTACGGGTTACATTCAGCGTTTTCATCATTCAGATATTTAGATCATTTAACTAAAGACGAACGTCAGGCTGTTAAGGTGTATTTCCGGAATATTAAAATAAACTTAAAAGGGAACTAGTTATAAATAAAAAAGCCGCACACGTTTCAGGTATGCGGCTTTTATTCTATTGGCAACTGAGCTTACTTAACGAACTTGTAAGCCTGGGCGGCATTCCCATTGCTTATCATCAGGATATAAAATCCGGGTGAGAGGAATCCGGTTTCAATCGCGACATTGTTTTTACCAGCAAACAATTGAAACTGATCAGTAGATAATAATTTTCCAGACATATCAAGTATACGCATTGACAGATCTGTATTTGTATGAGTTTCTATCGCTACATCTAAAGTTTCAATCACCGGTACAGGACTTAATGTGACTACATCAAGTAATACTTCCAATTCACCAACGCTTGTTGGCAGTTCGCACAACAATTCTTTTACAACTTGTCCGCGAATCTCACCACCACCATTAGCTGCAGTATGCACGTTCACGTATATATCACCATTCTCCACGGAGCTGACGAATGAAGTATCTGCGGGAATTCCATAGCCGGATAAAAATCCATCTATATAAAATGCTGTCAGATCAAATATCACAGGGCCATTGGTGCCGAGTGGCGCCTGATGAAAGTGTGATTGCGTCAGTTCGTCGGTAAGTCCATCAGTACCAACAAGGATATTAATATTAGAATGCAGACGATCTACGGACAATAGTCCGGAACCAGTAGCTGAAGTTGCATTTACTACTCCTACTTCCTGGTCAGGACACAAATCAAATGTGTATCCATCACGTGCAAGTCTGTACATCTGTCCACGAATCTCTCCACCTGGAAAAGCAGGAGTGTGAGCATTAATATATATAGCACCGCTTAGTAAGGCCGAGACAACTTCATCGGAGATGGGTCCTGAAAATTGTATGTCATTATCATCCACTGCACCGGACAAGTCGAGTACTACACCGCCATTATTTCCAAGAGAACCGTTGTGGAAGTGTGCTGCACCAACTGTGCCTGATAAACCATCAGATACCATCCACACGTCTACACTGGTGAGATCATTTGATACAGTCGCAACTGCAAGCCCACTACCTGAAGTCGTAGCTACCGGATTCTCTTGTAGACCCGACATCCAACCATCAAAACCAAGTCCGTCCTGATATGATACCTGTCCTCTGATTTCGCCACCGGGATTATCAGCGGTATGCACATTGATATAAAGATTATTAGTAGCTAATAAAATTAGATCATTGAATGTAAGATCAACGGTTCCTCGGATAGTATTTCCATTTATAAGCGAACCCAGATCAATTACAACTGGCCCGTTTTCACCTTCTGCCCCATTATGAAAATGCGCTCCTGTAATGGTGCTTGATAATTCTGTTAACTGCACATTGACATCGAGCGTAAGTGTTCCATTTGTATAATGAAATACACCAAGGCCTCTGCCATCAGTTGTCACTCCAGGTACTTCATTATCACCAGTCATCGGAGCTACAAAGCTTATATCCTGTTCAAGAAATATCTGTCCTCTGATTTCGCCACCCGGATTTGCAGCGGTATGTACATTAATATAATATGCACCCCCAAGTAATTTGCCCAACTGATCAGTTGTGATATCTGATATTTCCATTTGTATCCGATTGCCTTCTGTGATCAATGGAAATACTACCGGACCATTTACACCTGAGATGCCATCATGGATGTGTGCACCAGTGATCGGTCCTGACAAACCAGATACGGTTACATTGATAGTTGCTGTAGTACGATCATCATCCAAATAGATGGTGGCTAAGCCAAGCGCTGTTGATGTCGTAGCAGGCACTTCATTATCACCGTTTAATTCAGCCGCAAGTGTCAGGCTATTTTCAAAACCAGGATCAAATGGTATAGCTGTGAAGAGATCACGAAGGCGCACAATATTGCCTCTGATTTCACCACCAGGAAATAACGTGGAGTGTACATTTAGATATACTTCATTTTCTCTAAACAGAAGTGAAGCATTGAATGCAGGTGAATCTGATTGATCCCAATATCCGTAAACTCCGCCTACATCATTATATTCTGCTGTAAGGTCAAAGATGACGCCACCATTTTCACCAGGTTTTCCATTATGAAAATGGGATGCTGTGAATTCACCCTGCAGATTGCTATATACTATCATATAGTGTGCATTCGATTGATCTCTGTCGATAGTTACTATACCTGCACCTGTACCTGAAGTTGTTACCGGTGGATTTTCCTGACCTCCATTTAATTCAAACATATATGGTTCGCGTGCAAGTTTATAGACCTGACCACGAATTTCACCACCCGGATTACCTGCAGTATGTATATTAATATATACACCACCTGCGAGCATTGTATTCAACTGGTCTATTGTGATGGGTGCAGAACCGGAGATAACATTGCCGTTGACATCATTAGTCAGATCGATAATGACTCCGCCATTGGAACCTGCATTAGCAGCATGAAAATGTGATCCTGTAACTGGACCTGAAAGGCTGTCAAAGACCACATAATATTCTATTGTTGATAGATCAGGACTCACAGTGAATATACCGACACCAGATCCGTTGGTAGTAGTGGAGGGATTTTCCTGGTTACCATTGATGAGCGCATCAAATGTTAATCCGTCTGCTAATATAAGTTGGCCGCGAATTTCACCCCCTGGATTATTGACTGTGTGTACGTTGACATATAATTCACCTGCTTTGAGTGCATCAACAAATCCGGTTGGATCCCAGGTGCCATTAATAATATTACCGGAAATAAAGGAGGTGAGGTCAAATATGACTCCGCCATTTGCTCCGGCAGGAGCATTATGAATATGCGCACCTGTAACAGCACTTGTTAACCCCTGAAATACCATTTTAAATTTCACTTCTTTTTCAGACTTCGAAAGATTGGCTACAAATAATCCAACACCGTCTGCCGCGACTGCAGGCACTTCATTATCCCCGCTCAATTGAGCTGCGAATCGTGAGTCTGTTTCAAGCAGCACCTGGCCTCTGATTTCACCACCGGGATTTTCGGCTGTATGTGCATTCATATAATACGCACCCGAAACAAATTTTGCAAACTGATCACGTGTGATATTTTGAATCGTTCCTTTCACTCTGTTTCCATTGAGGAAAGGTGTCAGGTTAAATATGACGGGTCCATTTTCACCCACAGCACCTTCGTGTATATGGATGCCTGTGATAGCACCACTGAGACTACTCAGACTGACATTAACATAGAGTGTGGATTTTTTCTGATCAAATGAAATGATCCCAAGGCCTTCTGCATCTGTGGAGACAGCAGGCACTTCATTACCCCCGTTCATTCTGGCAGTAAATAAAAGGCTTGAACTCAGATGATCCGCCCATGCGGGGCTGCAGATGGTAGAAAGGATTAGTAGAAGCGGAAGTAATTTTCTATACATTTTTTAAGATTTTTGATAGGTTATGAATTAGCAAAGTGTGTTCAAAGGATAGGGGAGCAGATTTTGGAATGTTCAAATTACGGCAAGCTGGCCAAAGACATGAGCAGTCGATCTTCATTCCTTCTGAGTGAGAATAATATAGAGTTTAAACCGATTCCATCCTCCACTGAGACCTATACAATACAATTAGTTCTGCGGTTATGTTTAGGATTGCATGATGGATTCGATCTCTTCGATCTCTATAGGGACGTGTGCCATAAGATCTTTAGGTGCTGAGCGCGTGACCAGGATATCATTTTCAAGGCGGATACCCAATTTCATTTCCGGAATATAGAGACCCGGCTCGCAGGTAAGGACCATACCGCTCTTGAGCGTTGCGTTTCGGTCAGCGTGATCATGCACATCATATCCCAGGTGGTGACTGATGCCATGCATGAAATATTTTTTCCACAATGGTGATTTCGGATCCTGGCGTTTTACTTCACGCCTGGAGCATAATCCTAATGAGATTAATTCATGCTCTATGAGATTGCCACTCTCTTTTTGAATTTCTGTTAATGTGTTGCCCGGCGTCATGAAAGAAGTAGCTTCTCTAAGTACTTTTAAAACTGAGTTATAAAACTTCTTTTGCTCTTTTGTAAATCTGCCTGATGCGGGGATGGTCCTGCTCATGTCCGATGCCATATTAGCGTATTCAGCACCAAAATCGAGCAGCACCAAATCCTCTTTTCCGATGCGACGATCATTTTGAACGTAATGTAAAATACAAGCCGATGCGCCTGATGCGATAATTGGCTGGAATGCGTGACCGCATGCATTTCTGACAAACGTGTATGAGAGCATCGCTTCTACCTCATATTCTTTCATACCCGGTTTTATTTCCCTTAGTACATGATTGAATCCCTGCGCAGTCACATCTATTGCTTTTTTCATGAGGTCGATTTCTGCCTTATGCTTCCTCATTAAAAGTTTACGGAGGATTGGTTGCACTGAATGGAAGACATGAAATGGAAAGATGGATTTGAGCTTTAGAGCCATTCGCTCATTTTGATTGATGATCTGGGCAGGCACAGAGAGATCAGCAATATTCAAATAGATAGATTGAACAGTATGGAAGAGTGGTGTCATGATCCTGTCCAAATCTGTGACAGTTCGGATATTGGTGATACCGGATATTTTTTGTGCTTCTTTTGGTGTGAGGCGCTCGCCATTCCAGATCGTATGTTGAGGATCTGCAGGTAAAATAAAGGCTATCTCACGCTCCGATTTTTTCTTCGCTTCGGGAAATAAGACGATGATTGTCCCTGGCTGATCTATTCCGGAAATTGCAAAAAGTGCTGATTCCTGTCGAAAAGGGAAAATTTGATCTGCCGTTCGGGGCATTTCATCATTCGAATAAAAGACCGCGATCGAACCTTTTTTCATCAGATTCATTACCTCATGTCGGCGATCGGTAA
>JALYSC010000055.1 GCA_030855005.1 Bacteroidota bacterium
GAACCTTTGAAGGCAATGATTTTTTTTCTGCCGTTGTGAAACGAGGCAAGCTTAAGTGCATTTTCATTTGCCTCTGCACCGGAATTGCAAAGGAACAATTGATAATCAGGGTATCCCGAAAGCCTTCCCAGTTTTTCAGCAAGTATATTTTGCAACTCGATTTTTATGGAGTTGGAATAGAAGCCGATGTTTTGCAATTGCTCGGTCAACGCGGCTACATAATGCGGATGCGTATGTCCAATGGATATGACGGCATGTCCTCCATAAAGATCCAGGTATGTATTTCCTTTGTTATCCCAAAGAGTTGAGCCCAGCGCTTTGCTGATCTCAATATCAAAGAGATTATAAACTTCGAATGGTTTCATATAAATTGATTTAAAAAGCGCTTGCCTTAAGTTTTAATCCTGTGGTCTCCTCCAAGCCATACATCAGGTTCATGTTTTGCACTGCCTGTCCGGATGCACCTTTGAGCAGGTTATCAATCACGCTGATGATCATCAGTTGATCGTTGTGTTTTTCCAGGTACAGGTGACACTTGTTGGTATTCACCACTTGTTTGAGATCAACGTTGGTCTCACTGATCCACACAAAAGGATGAAATGCGTAATACTTGTTGAAAATTTCTTTAAGAATTGAAAGACTCCCCTGTGTGCTCAATGTGATTGCTGCCAGAATCCCCCTGGTGAAAGATCCACGCATCGGTACCATGATCAATTTATTTTCAAAACCGTTTTGCAACTGGTTTAGACTTTGGTTAATCTCATCAAGGTGCTGATGTGTAAAAGCTTTGTATACGGACAGGTTGTTTTGCCTGTAACTGAAATGAGAAGTTTCACTCAGTGCCTGTCCTGCACCCGTAGAGCCGGTGGTGGCTGAAATGTGAATGTCACCCTTTAGCAAATTTTCCTGCGCCAGGGGCAACAACGCAAGTTGTACGGCTGTGGCAAAGCAACCTGGATTGGCGATATTAGTGGCTGTGCTGATTTTGTTCCTGTTCAATTCCGGCAGCCCATAGACAAAATTGCGTGATGTATGTCTGTGTATTCTAAAGTCCTGACTCAGGTCTATGATTTTTATAGAAGGATGAAAATCAGAAATGATCTTTTCAGACTCACCATGTCCCAGACATAGAAAAACGACATCGCACTCCTGTGTGTATTGATCAGTGAAGATCAGATCGCTATCGCCCAGCAGGTCATGATGTACTTCCCACACCCTCGCATTTGCATGACTTCTGCTATGCACAAATGAGATCTCGGCATATGGATGATTGATCAGGATACGGATGAGTTCGCCCCCAGTATAACCTGCAGCACCAACGATGCCCACTTTGATTTTATTCATGCACCAGCGTACTGTTCACCTGATGATAAATGGAAGTCTGGTTGCCAAAAATTTTAGTAAATCCTTTTACATCCGTTCCGGTCCAGCCTGCATTCATCTCTCCGTAACTTCCAAATTTGGAGTTCATCAGATCGTGATCACTGCTGATGCCATTAAGAATAAAGCGATAGGGTAGAAGCGTAAGATTCACCTGACCTGTCACTGTTTTTTGTGAGTTTGTAAAGAAAGCTTCAATATCTCTCATGACAGGATCAAGCAATTGTCCTTCATGAAGCCAATTGCCATACCAGGCTGCAAGTTGATCCTTCCACTGCAATTGCCATTTGGTCAGCACATGTTTTTCAAGCAGGTGATGTGCTTTTACTATGATGATGGGGGCTGCGGCTTCAAAACCCACGCGACCTTTGATGCCAATGATGGTATCGCCAACGTGTATATCGCGGCCGATGCCGAATGGTTGTGCAAGGTGTTGCAGATATTCAATGGCTTTGACCGGATGATCAAAAGTTTCATCATTGATTGTGGTGAGTTCTCCCTTATGAAATGAAAGTGTAATCTCTTTTTGTTCATGTTCTGTGACAGGTGTCGGCCATGCTTCATCGGGGAGGTATTGGTGCGAGGTAAGAGTTTCCCTGCCGCCCACGGAAGTGCCCCATAGTCCTTTGTTCACGCTGTATGCAGCTTTCACAAAATCAAAGTGCACATTGTTTTCATGCAGGAAAGCGATTTCTGCTTCACGGCTCAGTTGCTGGTCGCGGATCGGTGTGATGATCTCTGCATCGGGCAGGATGTGCTGGAACACCATGTCGAAGCGCACCTGATCGTTACCCGCACCGGTACTGCCGTGTGCAATTGTATGGATGTTCAGACTTTTAGCGTATTCGGCAATTGTGATAGCCTGTATCACACGTTCAGCACTTACACTTAGTGGGTACGTACTATTTTTAAGTACGTTGCCAAAAATGAGATAACGGATGCAGGTGTTGTAGTAATTTTCACGGACGTCGATGCATTTGAAAGATGCCGCACCGATGCTCATTGCTTTCTTTTCAAGTTCGGCAATTTCGGAATCACCAAAGGCACCCGTATTGATGGTGACGGCATGTACGTTGTAATTTTTATTCCGGCTCAGGTAGACAGCGCAGTAAGTTGTATCCAGTCCGCCGCTGTAGGCGAGTACAATATCTTTTTTACTCATTTACTGATGTCTTTAAGAAGAGCCGTTTGTTTTAATTTGATAATTCGTCCACGCACACTCATTCGTTTTTCTGGAGGAAGGGCACTGTATTCAGGTTTTTGAACAACAGGTTGTGGTTGTTCTTTTTCTTTTGGATCATATAGCATAGCGGTGCATAAGCAGTTTTTGAAACCTTTCTGTGTGAGGATGTCATAGTTCACACAACTTTTGCAACTGGACCAAAAAAGTTCGTCGGTCGTAAGTTCTGAGTAGGTGACAGGTTCGTAACCCAGGTCAGAATTTATTTTCATAACGGCAAGTCCGGTGGTGAGTCCAAAGATTTTGGCATCGGGAAATTTACTGCGGGAGAGTTCAAAGATTTTTTCTTTGATCATCGTGGCCAATCCCATGCGTCTGAATTCAGGGTTAATGATCAGGCCTGAGTTAGCTACATATTCTTCTGATTGCCAGGTTTCGATGTAACAAAATCCGGCCCATTGGCCTTCGGGGCCAAGAGCGATTACGGCTTTGCCTTCGCGGATCTTTTGTGCCAGGTATTCGGGTGATCGTTTGGCGATACCGGTGCCTCGTACAAGAGCTGAGGTTTCCATTTCCGCGCAGATCTGCGGGGCAAATTCGATATGGAGGTCCCGGGCAATTTGTATTGAAAAATCGGTCATTCGTAGTGAATATTTAGTCAAAGATAGATTTAAACAGATAAAACATCTATAGAGTTCTATTTAAAAGGATAAAATATATGATTAAATAAGTCCAAAAGGATAAAATATCCTTTAAATGGTTCTTTTTCAGGTAATTGAAATGGTTATCTTCCGGGGAAGTCTTCCAAGTTATCAGGGGTAGTAGATGCAACTCTCAACTGGCGATCAACAAATTGCATCGAATGAAAGGCATTAGTTCTGATATTTATCAAGAGTTGCTCAGATTAAATAAGATCAATTCCTTTAGAATCGTGAATACTGATATACATGACAAACAATGGTGCCATTTCTGGCGTGTTACAATATTCATCCTTCGGGTGTTCAGTTTGAAATGATAAAAGAGTTGGATGTTGTCAATGAATGCAATAGAAAGTGTTGCATAACACCTATATAACATCTATCGGTATAGAGCATCCATATCTTTCCGGCCATATTACATTTACAATCAATGTCGTGTCGGATGAAGAAACAACTCTTATATATTTCTATACTCTTTTGTAGTACAATTACATTTTCACAACAAAGTCCTCCTGCACGACTTCGTGTTTTTATTGATTGCAGCAATACGTGGTGCGACATGCAGTACCTCCGGTCGGAAATAAATGTTGTAGACTTTCTTTATGACAATACCACTTCGGATGTTCATTTGCTCCTGACCAGCGAGGGCACTGGCAGTGGAGGATCTGAATACCTGCTTATATTTTTTGGAGAGCAGTATTTTAAAAATCAAACGGATACAATTCGTTTTACCACTGCGCCGGTTGCCACCGAATTTGAAATACGTGAATCAATATTGAAATATATTAAAGCAGGTCTTGTTCCTTTTATCACTAAAACAGCTGCATTCAGAAATATTGAAATTAATCTGAAGAATACTGACGCTACGCCCATCGATGGTGCTGATACACTGGGCGTAATGGATCCATGGAATGACTGGGTCATGCGGGTTAATGCCGGTGGCTATTTTAATGCTGACGCCAATTACAACACGAAAAGTTACAATGGAAATATATCAGCCAACAAGATCACAGACAAAACAAAAATCGGATTTGGTTTTTCAGCCAGTAAGGACAAATCAACTTTTGATTTTGACGCCGAAGATGCATCAGACTCGTATGTTGTAAACAATCATAATTGGGCCATACATCATTACCTGATCAAAACGATCAGTCCACACTGGAGCTGGTCCTATGAGGCGAAGTATATTCAGAATACCTTTTCCAATATCGAGGGTCGGGCATTCCTCCTGGCTGCGGCAGAGTATAATGTCTTTCCTTACACGGAAGTAAATACGAAACTTTTTACCCTGAGTTATGGGCTGACGGCCAGAAGGAATACCTATTATAATCCCACGATTTATAATAAAACGACTGAGACGTTGTATGGTCATCGCGCCACAGCCTACCTTTCGCTCAATCAGAAATGGGGTACTTCATATGCAGGGATTTCCTACCACAATTATTTTCACGATTGGAGCTTATTTAATCTGGGTCTCGATGTATACACCAGTGTGCGTGTCGCAGGGGGTTTGTCATTCTACATTCTTGCATTTGGAGGACTTACACGCGACCAGGTTGGCCTCGTCAAAGGTAATGCAACACCTGAAGAGGTGCTGGCACGGCGTCGGCAATTGGCATCCGGATACAATTACTTTTCAAGTATGGGTATTAATTACCGCTTTGGTTCCAAACTTAATAATGTCGTGAATCCGCGTTTTGATCGGAGCAGCACATTCATTCTGGATTGATTTCATTATTTTGGAATTGGTAAGGTTCCATCCGGCAGCGAAAATTGACATGTTGACCATTCCGGATATAAGCTGTTGATTATGTAAACGAAGGCTGTCCAGTAGGGGAGGGTAGTCAGAAACTTCAACTTATTACAAATGAAAACTCCAATCACGATTTGGACAATTATTATCCTGGCTATGTCATGGTCACCTGTTACTTCACAGAAGATATTGCAGCAGGGTAATCAATGGATCTTTGAAGAAATGGACTGGAATCTTTTGCAGGGGTTTACAGACACTTTTTTTGTGACCATTACGGTGGAAGAAGATACCCTGATTAACGGCCTGACTTATTCCAAAGTGATATACTCTAACGTCCCTCCATGTTGGAATGTCCGTTCTACAGAATACCTGAGAGGTGATGGCAGCAAAATTTATCGCAGGAGTCGTGATAACCAGCAGGATTTTCTGATGCTTGATTTTGATGAAACGGTTGGTTATACGATGCTCTTTGATGGAAGCTACAATCCACTGGATACTTCCTTTGTGCAGATTGATTCTATTGGCCCTTATGTTACAGGTGGTGGTGATATCATCGAGGTGCAATACACGAAAGTCATCAATAACCAGGCATATGGTGATGAATCACCCTATTTGATTGCAAAGGATATTGGTTTCATCTCCCTGGGTATTCTTTTCCCTGAACTGGGGATTGGATTATGCGACTTCCATGATCCCACAGAACTTCGATGTGCTGTGATTGACGGTGATACCACACACTTTACGCACTACGATTGTTTCGAACTGACTAACAGTGTCATCCCAATTGAAGTAGCCACCTATTCATTTCAACCAAACCCGGTATCAGATTATTTGCAGATACCTGAAGGCATGAAGTATTTAGAAATGGTTAGTTTGACCGGACATGTGATATATCCTATGGTTGAAAATGGACGACTTTATTTCAATGATATATCTCCTGGATATTATGTCGTGCGGATGATATCAATCCTGGATAACCGTGTGGTGGCAGGTCGGGTGGTTAAATTATAGTGTGAAGCTCCCTACGTAAAAAAAGCACTAGACTTCATTGGCAAAACGCGAGGAATTGAGTGGTTTGCATAATGATAATCCGAAAGTATACAAGGAACAATTAGAGGAAATCCGGAAAAAATACCCTTCAAAGTTTGCCCTGAAGAAAAGGAACGAGCATAACATCAGCTCGGTCTTCACGCATATCATTGCGTATAGATTTGATGATGCCGGAGAGGTTACTCATAATTTAAGCTTTGCGGTAGCATCTGCACGAAAGGCAATGCTGCCGAGTATTGTAAAGTTTCATATTCCAGCCCCAGTTTCCTGATGTTGTGATAGGACACCTGATGCTGTTCGTAATAATATCTTTCGGATTGGATAAACCAAGCCTTAGGTCCCAGTTTTTGCGCAAGAAACCATTTTTCGAGAAGGCGGGCAGTGCGGCCATTGCCATCTTCGAACGGATGTATCTTGATAAACACAAGGTGGATCAGAGAAGCAAAAAAGAAAACTTCCTCAAATGATAGATCCATTGAAAGCAAATTCTCCAGATCGAAATAGAACTTGTCCATTTCAACAGGTAACATCTCAGGTACCGCTGCCACATATTTTATCTTCCCTTCTTTTGTGAGTACATACATATTGCCTGTTCTCATTTTTCCCTGTTGCGGCTTCTGAAGAATATGTTTTGTGAGATTTGCATGCGCTGAAGCCAGGGATTGAGCAGTAAGATTGTTATCTTGGGCAAAGAGCCTCATACAGATCATCAATCTTGCGGGTGTAATTGGGCAGGAAGTGCGCCCCAAACCGTTTGTGTTTTATATACGAATCCAGTTCAATGACTTCCCCTTCAATCCTGTTGGAAAAAACTGCGGAAACGGAAGTATAAAAACTAAAAGTATCTATGCTGAGTTCACTATCGTGCAGTAGTTCGAATTGCACATTCAATGAAGCGCTGAAAGATTGCGTAAACGATGATAATAAATCGGTAGGCAGTAAATGCAAGTGAAACTGCTTCATGCGGATTTGTACAATTCATTTTCAAGATCCTTGATAGCATCCACATATTCATCCTTGCCTCCAAACCCACCATTGATTTCAATCGGTGATCCAGGTTCATTAATCGGTTTGACCTTTAATTCTTCCATGCCTTCAATATTTTCGATTCCTTAATCTGCATATTTATCAAGAAAGGCTTCAAATACTTTACGACTTTGCGTGCTATACGTCGCAAAGTAATTGCGTTTTTTGAGATTATTAGCTCTTTCGTTCCGAGTCAGCGGAGGTTGGTCGTAGACAATGTGACAGAGTAGATCAAACAGGTCAATTTGATACTCCGTGGATTCCATCAGAGTCTCCCTTTCGATTTGGTCGTCAGCCGTCCGGTCATGAAATAGTAAGCCATCTCGGTTGCTGCTACTTACTCATGGGATATCGAGTATTTTGGCGTACACCAATGTCTGTTGGATTCCTGATCTAACTGAGTGGTTATTGTCCTTTGCTTCAATGACAGCAAGCGGGATATCGGACTTGCAGTAGAGATATAATCCGCGCGTTTGGCCTTACCTCGGGCTGTCATTTTACCGCGCACATAGATCTTCCTGTCTCTAAATGAGACCTCCTCTAACAATTGCATCTGTGGATCCCAACCCGCCTTTGCAATAGCAGGTGTGATCTATTTGTTGCATTTATCTCTTTCGGAAAGAGATCTTTTATTCATAGGTTGACCTTGCTGAAGGCGGAAGTACAATAATATTGAAAAAGGGGTTGGGTTATCATTTGGCTGTGATGGGTGAATTATTGCAGGACAGAAAATTATTTGATGCGAATAAAGTTGATCGAAACGACCGCAGAAATATTTGAATTGTAAATCAAATCTGCGAAAATTCATTTTTAAATAATTCTGCGTTAATCAGCGTTGAAAAGTGAGCGGAGTCAAAACGTCAGCATGTAGTCTTGCTTATTATCCTTTATCTTTTATCTTTTAGTTTTCTGGTCATTGAGCGGAGCCGAAATGACCGATTACGTCCACCGCTTGCCCAGAGCCTGCACTGGGATAAGAGTAAGGGTCGAAGGGTTTACCGTAAATTCCCTATCATCACATCCCGATGCAGGTTCATTACATTTCCAAGATTCTCCTCCAGGGACCATGGATGAAGGTTCTCGCCTACCTTTTCCTTCTAACTTACTGTATCCCAACCCATTCCCAATCGGTCAGTATTGAATCCCTAACCATTGCCGACGGCCTGTCACAGGGCATGATCTACGATATCGAGCAGACCGAAGATGGCTTCATGTGGTTTAGTACAAAGGACGGTCTCAATCGATATGATGGCTATACATTCGAAGTGTATACCAACGATCCCTTCAATCCGTATTCCATTATCGGTAATGAAGTAACCAGATTATTCGAAGACAGCCGGGGTAATCTTTGGATCGTAGTCCTGGGTAAAGGAATTGATGTGTTGGAAAAAACTACTGGTCGCTTCCTGCATCTGCCAGTCAATGTTTATTCTGATCAGCCCAGCAAACTAAATGTGAATTGCTTTCTCGAAAGTCCCGATAGCACCATCTGGATTGGAACTGAAAATGGACTGTTGTCTGCCCGGTGGACGATCGGATCAAAATCTATGGCTGCAGATCCTGATCTAAGATCTTCGGTTGCAGTAACAATAGAGACAAAAGGTGATAAACCCGGCATGGAGGTTTTTTATACCTTATCACTTTCAGAAGATAAAACTCAATTATTTTCTATACGCGATGATGGCATCTATCGATACAATCCTGCAACGAAGATATTAACCCAGGTAAGCAAAAAAGATCCGTATACCAGAAGCGATTATACAACGAAGGGTGAAACCGGATGGTTGTGGACTACATTCAATAAGCGGGATGAGTATGTCATGTTTTTTCATAACGACCTTGTCAGTGATTTTCCAAATTGGAACGAAAAGCCATATTTATTTAACACAATGGCTAAAGATCAGGATGGTAATCTCATCTGGACTTCGCGCATTGGAAATGAATCCAGTATTTATTCATTCCCGGAAAAAGATCTTTTCCGTCCAGGCCATACCTTTCATCCAACACTCATCAGTACGCTGAAAGAAAATATTACCACACTGGAAATTGATCATGCAGGTAATCTGTGGGTCGGCATGGGAGGATATGGTGTGCGTAAAATACGATTGAATCATCAGCCTTTTGATCACTACATGGATGGATCTTCCGTTCGGAGGATTCTGGCTACAGATAGTTTGTATATGTGGGTCGGGGGTTCTGAACTGATTTGGAAATTAGATGAACACAAAAGACGGGCGTATCCATTACCTGACTTTCCCAGGAATGTTGTCCAATATTATCAAACCAAAAGTGGGGGTGCATATATCATCACGATAGATTCACGACATTATTTTCTAAAGGATGCAAACTCACCCTTACCACCGCCGAAGCATGTAGATTTTGGATCGCATGATTACGCTTGTATTATTGAAGATCGGAAAGGTAATATTTGGGCTGGCGGATTTGATGCAGTATTGATGCGATTCGAAGTCGCAACAGGAATGTATTCGTTCTTTGATATTTCCAGGCAATTTGGAAAAACCACCGCCATCTATGCGTTGCACTTTGATCCCAAAGGAGATCTATGGGTAGGCACTACCAATGGTATGGCACAAATAAAAATCACAGATCTGCAATTTCAAACCGGTAAGGTACAGGTGGAGGACAACGCGATTACTGATTACCACACAGATCCTGATAATCCTGCAAGTCTGCGTTATAATTTTGTCAGTAGTTTCTGCGATGATCCACATTACCCTGACAGATATATCTGGATCAGTACCAAAGGTGGTGGTCTGAGCCTATTGGATAAATCAACAAACACATTTCGTCATTTTAATTCGCATAACAGTGGCTTGCCAAACGATGTTGTGTATGCCATGCTGCCAGATGACCTGAGTCATATCTGGATGAGCACCAATCGCGGTCTTTCCCGCATGACCTGTCAACCAACTTTATATCAAACAAAGATTACGAGTACTGATCCTGCCGGTGCCGCGGTTAGTAGAGATCTCATTTTTCATAATTTTCGCGAGACAGATGGTTTGCAAGGCGATGAGTTTAATACCAGTGCAGCATACAAACTTTCAGATGGACGTCTACTATTTGGTGGTGTTAATGGACTGACTGCATTTTATCCTGCTGAGATCAAGGACAGAGAATCCACCGCCAATGTCACGATCACAGGACTCAAGGTGAATAACCTGGTAGTAAATTATTTTGATAAAGACAGTCCACTTAGCAAGCCTGTACATTTAACGAGTGATGTGATTCTTACCCATAAACAAAATCTCGTCACGCTTGATTTTGCATTAATGGATTTTGCAGCACCAAATGAAAATCGCTTTAGATATAGATTGCATGGAGTAGACCCTGATTGGGTTGATTCCGGTCTGACTCATACGGCTAATTATGCTCAGCTACGTCCAGGTGATTATACATTTGAAGTGCAGGGAAATATCGGTTATGGTGTCTGGAGTCCTTCATCTATGCTGAGCATCTCCGTGCTGCCTCCGTGGTGGGCGAGTTGGTGGGCTTACAGTTTTTATTTCCTTGTGTTCGCAGCTGCCGTCTATGGCATTATTTATTTTTTTAAAAAACGTATCCGATTACAGCATGAGCTCAAGCTGAAGTACGAAGAGGCCAACATGCTGAAGGAATTGGATAGCTTTAAAAGTCACCTCTTTACAAACCTCACACATGAGTTCCGCACTCCTCTCACCGTGATCCTTGGTATGACCAATCAACTTGAAAACGGCTCATGGCAAAATGCGATGGCAGAGAAAGAAAAAGGAAAAGTTGGTGGCGCATTAAAATTGATTGAAAGCAACGGAAAAAATCTTCTTCATCTCATCAATCAATTACTTGATCTTTCAAAACTGGAAACTAAATCTTTTCAGCTTCATTTGAAACAAGACGAC
>JALYSC010000427.1 GCA_030855005.1 Bacteroidota bacterium
GTTTTCGATAATCCAATTTCCTGCTGACTTTCTGACACTGCATTATTTTTCAATATTTGATCGCTTTGGAGATATGGTCTATGAATCAGAAGACTGGCCTGTTATTTGGAATGGTACTGCACAAAATGGACGGCCCAATCAACCAGGTGTATATGCATATATTCTAATTTATTCATGTGGAGAATCCCGTATCGTTGAACATGGTAATATAACATTGGTGCGATAGGAACCAAATAGTTAACTCAGACCTGGGGCATCACTTGATTCGGTTAGTGAAAAAAGGATTTCAGTTTCATCCAATCTGCATTGTATGTTTGCAGACTCACTTATGTGCTTTACTTCTGATATTAATATGCTGCAAAAACTCAGACAAAAATTCAATGCACTTCGGCTTAATTATCAGTCTGCGCGAAGAAAAGTCAGGCTGAGTCGAACGATCCCCCGCGAGATGGTGAGTCATTTGGATCCCACCACTGATATACAATCCAAATGGTATGGAAGCAGCTATGGTGGATTTTTTATTATCCCAACCCTACTACAGTCATCCTCCATTGTTTATTCATTCGGCATAGGCAAGGACATTTCCTTTGATGAGAAAGTAATTAATGAACACGGATGTAATATTTACGCTTTTGATCCTACTCCTAATTCAATAAAATGGATAGCCGGCCAAAAGCTATCCCCACTGTTTCAATTTCATCCATACGGGATCAGCGTTCATACAGGCGTGGCGACATTTTATTTGCCTGCTAATCCAAAATATGTATCCGGAAGTTTAAATCAGGACAATACGACGCCCGAGAATGTAGCGGTAGAAGTACAAATGCAATCCCTAAATGATATCTGTCAAAAATTTGGACATACACATATTGATGTGTTGAAAATGGATATCGAAGGAGCAGAGTATGATGTTTTAGAAAATATTCTTTCCCTCCCCATTACGATCGATCAGATCTGTGTCGAGTTCCATGATCGTAACACAACTTCGTCATTACCAAAGTCAAAAGCAACTACAGCATTATTGAAACAATATGGATATGAAATTTACGCGGCTTCCATTTCATTTGAAGAGGTTTCATTTGTGCATAAACGCAAATTGAAATAATGAGACTTGGTTTGCATCAGCCAAAAACCTTAAAGTATTTTTTAACTAAGCCTGCACCTCCATAAGTGGTGAGATAATAGAGGAGAGATTTCGCACTGAGCCCGGAATTAAGAAGATACCTTCGCGCTTCCTGCATTTTGCCAGTCACATAGTAGTATCGACCAAGCGTTCCATTTACTCTTCGCACTCCCTCCTTGACCTGTGGAGGATATTCGTTCTGAAAGTGTTTCAATGTTTTCAATGAGCATTTATAATCATTCAGTCGATAGCGCTCATCCATTGATAGATTTTCACCCTCCACATGTCGCAGGTATAATGACTCGCAAAGTTCCACGGAATCCCGTTGATAAAAAAGCCTGAGAATCCAGTCAAAATCAACTGCACCGTATTCTTCTTCAAACAAAATATGTTTTAGCTCCGCACGGTATATTATATTTCCCATGTAGACGAATTGCCCGCCGGATCTTTTAGAAAGTTTTTGAATAAAAGTGCAGTTGACCGGATAATAGTTGACAGCATTTCCTGTTTCATTTGGGCTATTGACCCTTTCTGTTTTTTTTACACCTTCAATCAGCGTATACCCCGAAGTAACTATTGGAGCACGGTCTGCTAATGGCAACAGTTTGATGATCCGGTCTTTCATCCATTCATCATCATGATCCGCTATACAGATATAATGACCAGTCGCTCTCTTTAACCCCATATTTCTTCCTGCATTAGGACCACCAGTGTTCTTTTCAGTATTTAAGAAAATGAGTTCATTGCTGTGCAGAATTGTCGGTGTTGTATCCGTAGACATATCATCAACAACAATCAATTCAAATGCAAACCATTGACCTAGTCCATCCTGGGCATAGATAGAATCCAGCGTCCGTTGTATTACCTTTTCAGAATTATATGTAGTCAGGATTACAGTTACAATTTTCATAAAGCGGAGACAATCTATCGAAAGGAATTTATTATGACCGGCCCTAAAAGTATATGAATTGAACTAAAAGAGGCTATGATTTGAATTCAACTCTGTATAGTCAGAATAATGGCCACATTAAACTAAAACTATTCGCGATCAATGGACAGTGAGTTACCTTTAGGTCATGTATTATCAAGGTGTATCTACAATGACAAAAAGTCTGTTACTGGTATTGACTTTCATTTTCTTTTGCAATGCAGCTGATTTATCGGCCCAATCTATCTCGCGGCAGGACTCCCTTCGCCGATTCATCACACCGGAGCGTGCATGGTGGGATCTCACCTTCTATGACCTGGCGGTAACTTTCGATATCGATGGCCATCAGATCAAAGGTTTCAATACAATCACTTTTGATGTCCTTACCGAACAACAAGTAATGCAGATCGATCTGCAGGAACCACTTCGTTTGACGAATGCCTCTTATCACGGAAAATCTGTAAGCTTCAAAAAAGAAGGGTTTGTCTATTGGATCACATTTCCGACTAAACTGACAGCGGGCACCAGTGACCAGGTTACCCTTTACTACGAAGGAACACCCATTGAAGCAGTGCGCCCTCCCTGGGATGGTGGTATTACATGGTCAAAAGATGACAAAGGCAATCCATTCGTGGCTTCATCCTGCCAGGGACTTGGTGCCAGCGCATGGTGGCCTTGCAAAGATCATATGTATGATGAACCAGACAGCATGCTGATCCGCATCACCACACCACCATCGCTAATGGATGTATCCAACGGAAGACTCCGTCACGTGGACTATCATCCTGATGGATCGCGGACATGGCATTGGTTTGTATCCAATCCGATCAATAATTATGGTGTCAATGCTAATATCGCACGATACGCCCACTGGGCAGATACCATCCAGGGAGAAAATGGAATCCTTGATCTTGATTTCTATGTACTCGAAGACCACTATGAAAAAGCACGTAATCATTTTGAGGATGTATACAAGACACTCAATGCATTTGAGTATTGGTTCGGACCTTATCCTTTTTATGCCGATGGATATAAACTTATCGAAGTACCGTATCTCGGTATGGAACATCAAAGCTCAGTGACGTATGGAAATAAATTCATGCAGGGATATCTGGGTCGCGATCTCTCTACTTCGGGATGGGGTCTCAAATGGGATTTTATCATTGTTCACGAG
>JALYSC010000428.1 GCA_030855005.1 Bacteroidota bacterium
CCGTTAGACTGTACCATGTGAGCAGTGATAGCCATACCCATCAATTCCAGGGAATATGTTTGATCTATGGTTTTGACAGCATTAAGTTTCTCTCGTCCTCCTATCGCTGTTAGATATTTATCAATCAATTGCTGTGCTGTGATATCAACAGGGGTAGCTGATTCATCTTTCTTTGGGTTGGCGTAGATATCATACAACTGCACTTTGCCATCTTCTTTATCGAATGAAGCAATTCTTGGAAAAACTTCATCTTTATTTCCAACTACCACGATACGGGCTCTGGAGGGAGTAATGAATTTTTTAGCAACCCTGGTCACATCATCAATGGTAATTGCCTGAAGTCTTTGCAAATAAGTTTCATAATAATCTGCAGGTAATCCATACATATTGGTATTCAATGCAAAATTGGCTACCGTCTGAGGGCTTTCCAAAGATCGTGCAAATGCACCTGCGATGTAACTCTTAGCGAGATCAAGTTCTGTCTGTGTGACTGGTTCATTTTTAAGCCGATTAAGTTCATAGAGAAACTGAACAATAGCGCTATCAGTTACTTCATTTCTTACACTGGCGGATGCTGAAAAATAGCCTACCAGTTTATCTGAATCGAAAGTAGAATAAGCACCATACGTATACGCTTTATCTTCTCTCAGGTTTTTAAACAAGCGGCCTGAAAATCCACTACCCAATACTGTATTCATAACACGTGCGGCGATCTCATCCGGGTCACCTGGTCTGATAGAAATAGGATACGTGATATTGATGACAGACTGGACTGCACCTGGTTTGTCCACAAAAGCAACAGCAGTGTTATCAGCTGTCTTGGGGAATCCATACACATACTTTGGAGTCATACCATTTGCCCAGCTTCCGAAATACTTTTCGGCCTTAGCTTTTGCAACCTCAGGTGTGATATCACCTACAATTACGAGATATGCATTTCCTGGTTTGTAGTAATTTTTATAAAACTCCTTTGCGTCATCAAGTGATACATTAGCTACAGTAATCTCATTTGTAATTTCTCCGTACGGGTGACCGGTACCATAGATCAAAGCGTTGGAAACATTTTGCGAAATAGCATTTGGATCATCCTTATTGGCCTGCAGTCCTGAAATAGTTTGAGTTTTAATTTTCTCAAATTCTGCTTCCGGAAAAGTGGGTTTGAGTATTACCTGAGAAAACAATGTCAGGATTTTATCTGTATGTTTCGTTAGGGAAGATGCAAAACCACCGCGTGAAGAAGTAGAAAGATTTGCTCCGATATAATCGACAGCTTCATCAATCTCTGCTTTAGATTTTCCGGCAGCTCCTGTACCCAATAATTCACCGGTAATACTTGACACTCCAGCTTTTTCTTTTTCCTGTACAGGATCCCTGTCAATCGTCAATTGATATGAAATCTGGGGCAGCTTATGATTTTCAATGACAATCACTTTTAATCCGTTAGCAAGTGTAAATTGATTGGACTTGCCAATCTCAATAGGCCTTGCAGGTCCAGCTTTAGGCGGCATGGCTCTAAAGTTAGCAGTCGAAGGAGTGTTATCAGATGTTGTCTCCTTGACCATTTTTGGTGCGCAGGAAGCCATGATAATGACTGCCAGCAATACTATATATTTCATATGATGCATTTCAATAAAGAATTTTAATGTTTGGTAATTAATTGCTGATTAGGATTTGGTCTCCTGAGATTTTGGCAGATAATATAGTACTACCCGATTGGTATTGACCAGGTATCTTTTAGCTGCTGCCATGATATCTTCTCTCGTCACTGCCAGATATCGGTCTATCTCGGTGTTGATCAAATTAGCATCACCAAAAAACATATGGTAGGTAGCCAAGTTTTCTGCAATACCTGACATTCTGCTATTATTGGTGACAAATTCAGATTCGATCTGATTGCGCAGTTTTTCAAATTCCTTTTCGGTAATTAATTCTTTCTGCACTTTAGCTACTTCCGCATCCATGGCATTCTCTAATTCCTGCACGCTTACACCCATGTTGGTGATACCGAATGCTAATGAGATACCCGGATCTTCCAGGGCTAAAGGAAAATTACCTACGAACAATGCTTTTTGTTGTTCATCAACAAGAGAGCGATATAATCTTGAACTTTCACCATTGGAAAGAATGCGTGACAACATGTCAACCGCATAATAATCCTTCGTGCCCTGAGCAGGAATACGGTAAGCCTGGATAACGGCAGGAAGTTGAATATTATCAAAAATGGTATCACGAATTTCGGCTGTCAGATTAGGTTCTACTACGCGTGGACGATAAACAGCTTTTGGTGATTTTGGAATCGGTCCAAAATATTTTTCGATCATAACCTTAGCTTCTGCAAAATCAATATCACCTGCGATCGATAATACTGCATTGTTAGGCACATAAAAATCTGCGTAGAATTGTTTGTAATCATTCTCTTCGGCAGCGGCGAGGTGTGCCATAGAACCAATTACAGGCCATTTGTATGGATGTACCTGATAGGCTCTTTTAAATGTTTCTTCGAGAATCGAACCATAAGGTTGATTATCTATACGCTGGCGACGCTCTTCTTTCACGACTTCGCGTTGCGTTTCGATGCCTTTTTCATCCACTTTGGCATGCATCATTCTTTCAGACTCCAGCCAGAGGCCAAGACCAAGTTGATTGCTGGGCAGCATTTCGTAATAATAAGTCCGGTCAAAAGTAGTATTGGCATTTAAGTCACCACCGGCATTTTGAACGAATTTATCAAACTGGCCACGCTCCATGTTATCACTTCCTTCGAACATCAGGTGTTCAAAAAAATGAGCAAACCCTGTACGTTCAGGATTTTCGTTTTTAGATCCGACATGATACATTACAGATACAGCCACGATGGGAGTGGATTTATCCTGATGCAGGATCACATGAAGACCATTTTCAAGGGTATATTCCTCAAATGCCAGTTTGTTGAGCTGGGCAGAGGCGTTTCCTGCAATCATGAAGAATGCAGAGATAACAGCTAAAATCAGACGCATATAGTGCTTGGTTTTAAATAATGAAGGCTAAAGATAATTTACGGGGGGCCCGCGGAAGGCATGAATATCTACTAAGAAGAGCAAAAATCTGACAAATCAGGCAGAGAAGGAGGTGCCGCAACCACAGGTTTCCTTGGCATTGGGATTATTGAACATAAATCCACGATTATTAAGGCCATCGAGCCAGTCGATTTCCATACCCAGCAGGTATAGGG
>JALYSC010000056.1:0-665 GCA_030855005.1 Bacteroidota bacterium
AATGACGCTTCCTACATGTTGAATTTTTTGATAATGCCCTTCAGCATCTGGTCTATAACCAAATCCATCAGAACCAATCACTGCGTTGGCATGAATAATACAGCGATCTCCAATCCTGGTATGCGGATATATTTTAGCTCCAGGGTAGATCATGACGTCTTCTCCTATCTCAGTATCATGACCTATGAATACCTGCGGATAGATAATGGCACGCGATCCAATCTTTACGTTAGCCTCCACTACTGTATAAGCACCAATGGAAACATCCTCTTTGATTGTAAAGGTTGGATCTAGTACCGCGAATCCTGATATTCCCGGCTTGGGTATTCCGTTCTGACTGAATTTTTCATTCAGCAGCATCATTGCCGAGTAGACATCATCGACCCGGATGAGTGTAGCATTGACTGGCTGCTGGGGAGTAAAATTTTTAGAAACGATCAGAACGCTCGCATCCGTGGTGTAGACATAGTTTTCATATTTTGGATTCGCCAGAAAAGTAAATGTACCGGCACCACCCTTATCTATTTGGGATGGTCCGTGTATCTCTCTTCCACCATCACCTATAAGTTCGCCATGGAGAAGCTCGCACAATTGTGCTGCATTCAATATCATGCAGCAAAATTAACAATCCAAGCCCATCTAGACTAAAATATAGACTGAATTAA
>JALYSC010000056.1:675-6129 GCA_030855005.1 Bacteroidota bacterium
TGAAATTTGAATGATCTATATATAGGTCTAAAACTGATATATCATCATCAATTGATATTTTTGGCGCATGGCAAAAGTTAAAAAACCAACTAAAAAGACTGGAAAGGCTAATCCGCAAAAGAAAAAATCTGCATTCCAGCATATGGAACCTTCCGATTGGAAATTTGTTGCCCTCTGCCTGGGACTGACATTCATAGCATTTATTGCTGTCTTCAAACATCAATTTGTCAACTGGGATGACGACTTCAATCTTGCTAACAATGCAAATACGGCTCTTTTAAGATGGGACAACATTGTCAATATATTCTCTGACCCGGTCATTGGTAACTATAATCCATTGCCCATCCTCACTTTTGCTATTGAGCGATCGATAGTGGGACTGGATCCGACTTTATACCACATCAATAATTTGTTGCTGCATTTGGTGTGCGTATTTTTTGTGTATCGAATTTTTAGATCCTTAAATCTTAATGCAATGGCAGCCGCGGCAGGAAGCTTACTCTTTGGTTTCCATCCAATGCGTGTAGAATCTGTAGCATGGGTGACAGAAAGAAAGGACGTGCTGTTCGGAGCTTTTTTCCTTAGTGCTTTGTGGTTTTATATTCAATACGTTAGGACAGGCTACGCTAAAAAATATTTCTATGCTGCTATGGGGCTTTTTGTGTTAGCACTATTTTCAAAAATTCAGGCTGTGTCTCTGCCGCTAACCATGCTATTGGTTGATTATTATTTCAGACGCCCTTTGCAATTTAGACTGGTTCTGGAAAAATGGGCTTTCTTTCTACTATCACTTGTGATCGGGTTGGTTGGTATATATTTTCTTCGCGCGCAGGGATCGATGGAAGACGCAACCCATTATACGTTTGTGCAACGATTGATGATTGGTGGCTTTTCACTGGGTGTGTATCTGATCAAGTTTATTTTCCCATATAAGATGTCACCTTTGTATCCATATCCAAATGAATTGCCACCGGAGGTATATGCCGGACCTTTTATATTCCTCGCGATACTTGCATTCCTATGGATAGCCTATAAAAAAGATTGGCGCCCATATCTCTTTGGTATGTTATTCTTCTTATTTAATGTAATGTTCCTCCTGCAGGTTGTTGGTGCCGGACAAGGATATCTTGCAGATAGATTTACTTATATCCCTTACGTGGGTCTGATGTTTATTGCAGCTTATTTTGGACAATCACTATTTACAAAAAATTCAACACTCGCCAGACCGGTGATGTACGGTTTTGGATTATTGCTCGCGGTTTTCATGGTGATGACCTGGCAGCAAAATAAAATTTGGAGAGATAGTGATACTCTGTGGACCCATGTACTTAAGTATCATACGAATACATCCTTGCCTTTTCGAAATAGAGCTAATTACAGACGAGACCAGGGAAGAATGGAAGAGGCACTTGCAGATTACAATGCTGCTATAAGTTTAAAACCAGATGGAGCATTATATAATTCGCGGGCCAAGATGTATTTCAACCAACAGAAATATCAACCTGCACTCGATGATTATAATCGTGCAATCGCAATGGATAGTTTGAAAGGTGAGTACTTTATTAATCGCGGCGCAGTGTGGGCATTAGCAGGAAAACTGGATCTGGCGCTTAACGATTTTAATAAAGGACTTACACTAGATCCGGATCATGCTAATGGTTACAAAAACAGGTCTCTTGTGCATCAGGCCAATTCAAATTGGGATCTTGCACTTGCTGATATCAATAAATATCTGGAGATGCATCCTGAAGATGCAGAGTTATGGTATGAACGCGGTCGCCTCAAAAATATCAAAGGAAATTTCCAGGAAGCAATTGCTGACTTTGACAGAGCCATACAGCTTAATAATAAACAACCAATATTCCTTTACGAAAAAATGAAAAGTTATATTGGCTTAAAGCAGAAAGCGAAAGCCATGGAACTATATGCTATGGTACAACGGTCAGGAACTAACATTGAACCAGTTGTACTTGAAGCCTTAAATTCACTTCAGTAGTTGATTCTTTTATTTGTTCTTTCGCGCCATGCTTAACCGGTTGATTATTCATCATTATGCCATTATTTCGGAATTGGATTTATCCATTTCTCCAGGCCTTTCCATTATTACTGGCGAGACCGGTGCAGGCAAATCAATTCTCTTAGGCGCACTGGGTCTTGCACTTGGTAAGCGTGCTGATGGAAGAATTCTTCCTGATGAAAATAGCAAATGTGTTGTCGAAGCATATTTTCAATTGAAGGATGACGCATTGAAGCATTTATTCGACAGAGAAGGTTTGGATTATGATCGCCTGCTAATCTGTCGCCGTGAAATAGCTGCGGGTGGAAGGAGTCGCGCATTTATCAACGACACCCCTGTACAATTGAAAGTACTGCAGGAGATAACGAGTCATTTGATTGAATTGCACCATCAACATGATAATCTTGCACTGCAATCGAAAGATTATCAAAGAGAAGTTTTAGATACCCTTAGCAGAGCCACACAGTTTTACATTGATTACAAAACCCAATATCAATTAGTCTCATCATTAAAAAGTGAATTAACGCGACTCAAAGAATTTGAATCTACTTCAGCCAGGCGAAAAGATTTTTTGCAATTCCAAATTACCGAGTTGGATGAAGCTCAGTTAAAATCCGGGGAACTTAGTACCCTCGAAGAACAACAGAATGTGCTACAGCATGCCGAATCAATTGATCATTCACTCCGACAGTTGCAAAGTGTATTGGTGAATGGTCCGCATGCCGTGCTTTATCAACTTACCAACCTGATTAAAAAGGTTGATATCATCCGCAAAGTATCTCCTCCCATTGCCTCGATAGGAGAGAGACTGGATGCCTTACGATTGGAAGTCCAGGATCTCGCAATGGAAAGCGATAAGCTCGATGGATTGGCGCAAAATAGTCCTGGAAAATTAGATAAAGTTGAATCGCGATTGAGTCAGCTATTTTCTTTAATTAAAAAATATCAATGTAAAGACGATGCAGATCTGATCAAATTAAAGGATACACTGCATCTTGAATTAAATGATCTCTCATCCGTTGCTGATCAGATAAAAGAAACCGAAAATAAAATTGAAAAATCACATTTGCTGCTGATTGAAAAAGGTACCCAACTTAGTCAAAAGCGTACTTCGGGTGCAAAAAAGACTACTCCTGAGATGAATACCCTGCTTAAGGAGTTGGGGATGCCAAATGCGAAATTTTCAATTGATATTTTACCTGGCAATCCAGGACCGGATGGATTGGACGAAATTCAGTTTTTATTTTCTGCTAATAAAGGAATGACGCAGCAACCTATCCAATCCGTTGCATCCGGTGGTGAATTATCAAGATTGAGTCTTGCTATTAAATCACTTTATGCAGCACAGGCCCAACTTCCAACTATCATTTTTGACGAAATCGATACAGGAATCTCCGGCGAAGTAGCATGGCGTATGGGGCAATTAATTCGTGACTTATCAAAAGGCCACCAAATCCTGATGATCACACATTCTCCTCAAATCGCCGCTCAGGCGGTGACACAATACCATGTCTCCAAAGTGCAAAATAAAGGAAGAGATGAATCTGCTGTTCAACTTTTGACCCCTGGAACCAGGCAAACTGAAATTGCGAAAATGCTGAGTGGAGATCCTCCTTCAAAAGAAGCAATTGCCAATGCGAAAAGTCTGATACACGCTGCACAAAAATCCTAAAACCAAATATGTTTTATTGATTGACGATCTGATCGCCTCGATGTTTCAGTAGACTCACTACATCTCCTTTCATCGCATGCCGGGGTAATTCGATATAAAAAGTAGTGCCTGCACCTTTTTCTGTTTCGAAAAAAATACGACCGTCAAATGATTGAATGATATCAGAACAAATAGCAAGCCCTAATCCCATACCTGATGACTTTGTGGTGAAATTGGGATAGAATACTTTTTCTTTCATGTGCTCTTCAATTCCTGTACCATTATCATGGATTGAAATGGTCACAAGATCTTCAGTATATACTAATTTGATCTCGATGAGGCCGCGACGAGATTTGGGAATCGCCTGAATGGCATTCTTCACGATATTATTTAAGACACGAATAACCTGGCTTTTATCTGCAAAGACAAATAAGTCATTGATGGGCACCTGCAGTTGTATGTCCATATCCTCTCGTTTGCGGAAGAGATCATGTACAGAAGCAACCACATCATTGATTACAAAGACTTCATTCATCGCTTGTGGCATCTTCGCATAACTGGAAAACTCAGATGCAATATGTGTCAGGTTATCAATTTGTTCGATAAGTGTCTTGCTCACTCGTTTAATCATTGCAGGCAAATCATCTACATCATCACGGTTAGCTGCATTCTGTAGATATTGAATGCTTAGTTTCATCGGAGTTAACGGGTTTTTAATTTCATGAGCTACTTGCTTTGCCATCTCCCGCCACGCTGTATCTCGTTCAGATTGGGCTAATAAAAGCACACTCTCATCCAGCTTGGTGACCATGGCATTATAATCGCGAATCAATTCACCAACTTCATCATCGATGGACCATTGAATGGTTTCATTCTTTTTACCGATCCGTATTTTCTTAAGCTTCTCACTTAATTGGGCGACCGGGCGGGTTATAGATCGAGCCATAATAACAGCCATACCAATTGCGATCAGAAATATGAATACATAGGCATTCAAAAGTGTCATAAAGAATGTGGAGCCAGGATCAGCTCCTTCACTGCCAAATGGAAGTAATTCAGTCAACTCAATATATCCAATTTGATTCCCATTTTTTTGGATGGAAACAAAACCGACATCATCAGGGCGTAGTGTATTCACTTCTTCAAAATGGCTGCCCGATAAATAATATTCTCTTGATCCTGCATCTAAAATCATCTTAGGCAAAAATGACATTTTGACAGCAATCTGTTGCTCATTGCGTCGCGATTCCTCAAGCGGCTGGATTTTATTTCCATCCGCATCATACATCTGATTAGTAGAACTGCTGGCAAGTGCTATTCGTGCTGCCTGGCGCATATCCTCGCGCCATGATTTTACTTCTGAGGAAATGGTTTGTCTAATGGATCCTGCAACTGTACGGAGACGCTCATCATACCTTCTAAGTTCATCTGAGCGGCTATTAGAACGAATGTAATACACCGTTAGTAATCCAACAATAACAAAAGTGAGGATGATGATAAATACAATCGCAATCTGAATTTTATTTCGGAGTGACGGTCTTGGAGAAATCGTCAACTCCATATTCTTTGGCAAAAATTCAAACCATGCATTCAACCCCGCCAACAAGAAAAGAAGAAAACTAAAAACAGTAAAAATCAAAGAGAATAACGAAATGATCTGATTAAGTCCTTCTACTTTTTTTCCAATCAATATGATAGTACCCCGTTCTCCTTTCATTCCTATATCTGTACGATCATCACCTGTGGGAGCTTCAAAAAATTCTCCTTTACCCAAGCCCTCCATTCC
>JALYSC010000056.1:6139-10849 GCA_030855005.1 Bacteroidota bacterium
ATACAAGTTGGCCATCCTGCTGATAAATGGCAAGACTATATTTTCGCGGAAGTTTGTAAAGCCATTCAATAAGGTGCTCTTCGTCCTTCAACTTTTGATCTGAACCAATTGGAACCTGCTCAATCAATTCTGTTCGTGCTATTTTTTCAAAATCGCGCTGATACTTGTATAATACAAGTGCAGTCATAGACGAAATTGTAATCAACCAACTCAATACCCAGATCACCGACCTATTACCCTGATCAATATATAGATCCAGTAATGTCATCAGGATAAATACTCCCAGGTAAAATCCTACCAGCGGGAGATCTATTTCAATGAGACTTAACATGGGAATGCTCAGAGCTCCTGCTGCCAGCAATGCTATCATCCGCTCATAAAAGTTCTGAGTATAAAATATGGCACGCGTAACAATTTGAAAGGAAAATGTGAATACACCCATCACAATCAATCCACAAGCCAGGATCGAAAGAAAGTGATGAATATCAAACAGTGAAACTTCACCCAGATCAAGTTTAAAATTACTTTGGCCAACCACTTGTCGCAGAATCCAGGCTGTAAGTCCACACATCATGATCACCACGAGATAATGGCTCGTCGTCATTACCCTATCACCCCACCTGCTTCGAATCGGGGGCGGTGAAGTCAATGTAGATCCCTGAATAAAATCGCGGTTATAAATTTTACTAGCCAATGTGCAAAGCCATAAAAAGATGGCACTATCGATCAGCAGATCCATCGTTGAATAGGGAAATGTAATATCCTGTATGATCGGGCTCAATAAATTAAGCTGATCAAAAAAATCATGATATGGAATGAATAACGTTGCCATGCGGATGCACAACACACCTGCCATTTGCAATAAAACTTTATTGACGTGAGAAACTTTATGTTCAGGTCTTTCCTGCAGCATTGAGATCCACGCCATAATTAAAGACCAGAAAGCGCCCATGCAGAAAATAAAAATGAGACACTGCAGCACGAAAGAAAATTCTTTCGATAACAATTGCACGTGAGCTATCGGAGATCCGTTCTTACTTCGAATTAATGTAGCATCATTAGGGGTAGGATGCCCAAATTGGTACTTAGTAACACCAATGCTATATTCTTGTTCGGTTTCCGGAATAATTGGAATTTTAAAATACACCTTTAGCAAATCCTGATTATCCGCCAGATCCATTTGCTTCACATAATAATCCTGGCGGTGATCACTGATGACACAGGGTATGCTGGCAAATTCCTTATGCGTTGGATCAATGATCATCCCCGGTTGTGACCAGAAGAGTAGGCTATCTAGATGATAGACGTATATAGAAAATGGCTTGTGACTTAAATCCTCTATCCGGCTGACCAAATCATTAGAAAAAATCTTACCCTTATTTTGGATAGATCTTATCTGGCTTATCCAGTCACCCTCCTGGACGCTTTGTTCCGCCTCTGCCTCAAGTTCATGGATCTTTTGCTCTAATTGTTGGGCAAAATGAGTTTTATCATGTGTTACATGGTCGATCCCAACCAATGTCACCAGTATCAGAAGGCAAAAGCCTGTCAGCAATAGATATTGGTTGACGTGATCTCTGATCCACATATAATCACATAAAGATAATATCTAATAAGTAAATAATTAGCTATCAAAGTTTTGGCATCAGGAGCGGAATTATAGTATGCATTTGGCAACTATCCGCCAGCCACGGGCGTTATGGACCCGCATCTGTGGTTGATCTATCGCTCTCATGAAGATGAGGGAGGAAAGTCCGGACAACGTAGGGTACCGCACCATCTAACTGATGGGTCACGCCTCGGCGTGAACAGAAAGTGTCACAGAAAAATACCGTCCCGCCTTTTTCGCGGGATAAGGGTGAAAACGTGTGGTAAGAGCGCACGCATCAGCCGGGTAACCGGCCGGTGGGATAAACCTTGCGGGTTGAAATGCCATGTACACTTCAATTTCAGATCTCAATCGTATGAGAAATGCTATCCTGCGACTCGCGGGAATGTGTAAACAGTTGAAGGGGGTAGGCAGATAGAATCTTTGTCGTAAGGCAAGATCCAGATAAATGATAGATATTCTTCCAAAAGAAGAAGACAGAATCCGGCTTACAGATCACAGATGCATTTTTTTAATCTCACTCCTGCTCTTTATTTTTCTTTCGTGAGCTTCTTCTGCAGATCTTCAAGTGAAATTCCTTTTGTCTCCGGCATCATAAAAACTACGAATAGTAATTGCAACACCATCATGCCCGCAAAGAATGCAAAGATGGGACCTCCACTCACTCTGTTTAATACATAAGGCATCAGCAAAGTGATAATGGCTGCAAAAACCCAATGCGTAGAGGTGCCTAGCGATTGACCTGCTGCCCGTACGTTATTTGGAAATATTTCAGAGATAAAGACCCAAATCACCGCACCCTGCCCAATTGCATGTGAAGCAATAAATAAGAATAAATAGATGGGTACATCAAGTCCTCCAAAATTCTGGTTGAAGAAAACGATGGATACCATAATAAGTGATATTATATATCCTATCGAACCAATCAGCATGAGTTTTTTTCTACCGGCACGGTCGATTAAATACATACCTACAAGTGTGAATAATACATTGACAACACCAATACCTGCAGTGGATAATAATGCACCTGCTGAACCACTACCTGCCTGTTCAAATATCCTTGGCGCATAATAGATCACGAAATTGATTCCCGAGAGTTGATTGAAAAACGCAATCAGAAATGCCAAAAGGATAGGTCTGGAATACCTTCCTGAAAATAAATTAGAACGCTCAGTTTCTGCTGTACCGCGAATAGAATTTATTTCCTGTTCAATGTCCCCATTAGGATTTAAATCCTTTAATATTTTCCTCGCAGCAACATCGTCATTCTTTTTTAATAACAACCACCTTGGACTTTCAGGAACGGTAAACACCAGGATTGAATAAATTAAAGATGGAACCGTTACAATACCCAGCATCCATCTCCATGCATCTTCACCCATTCCATCAAAAAAGTAGTTGGAGATATAAGCTACAAGGATACCAAACACAATATTGAATTGATACAGAATACCAAGCCGACCTCTTTGATTGGCAGGTGCTATTTCAGATATATACGTTGGAGCCGCTACGGAAGATGCACCTACTCCCACCCCACCTAAAAAGCGAAAGACTGAAAACGATACCGGATCCCAAGCCAGAGCTGATCCGAGTGAGGAAACGATATATATTATCCCAATTATAATCAGAGTGTTTTTTCGTCCGTATTTCTCGCAAGGATAACTCCCAAAAATAGACCCAAGGACTGTGCCCCATAATGCCATGGACATGATAAAGAATCCATGCGCAAAATCACTTAGACCCCATAATTTCTGAATGGGCTGATCAGCACCTGATATAACCGCTGTGTCAAATCCGAAGAGAAAACCGGCTATGGCTACCACCAAAGACCAGTAAAACAATTTTCGTTGGTTCATACACCCAAACTAATAACAATTCACATCATCTGCATTTCTTCATCAATTATGACAAAAAAAAAGCGGCTGCCAGTAAAGACAACCGCTTTGTAAATTTTTAAAACAATGATTTAGTTTGTTTCAGGATCTACTGAAGCTTCCTGCTGATCAAGATGGAAGACAAGCGTGAATCGAAGCGTGTTGTCAAGCGGACTACGCTGATTTGAAGTCGGTACGAGGTAGGATACATTCAATCCAAAGACATTGTATTTCAAACCAAGACCTGCAGTTAAGAACTGGCGATTACCCTTTGTAGGATGCTCGTAATAATATCCTGCTCTGAAGGCAAATTGTTTGTTGTACCAGTATTCTACACCAATTGAATACATCAATTCTCTGATCTCTTCTTTAAATCCGTTAGGTGCATCTCCAAAGGATCCAAATACACCTTCAAATAATGATTTTTCACGGTAATCAGGAAATCCATTGTTATTGGCATCATAAGTATCCAGTGTGTCAGGAATAGGTGTCGGAACTAACAGTTTATTGATATCCAATAAAAACGTGAGTTGATTGTAATCATCAAAGTTCATCTCCCATGCAGCACCCAGGCCAAGATTGCCAGGGATAAAATCTTTGAATTCAGATTTCGTGTAAGAAACTTTAGAACCAAGATTTGTAAAGGCTGCACCTAGGCGAAGGTTACCATTGTTTAATGGTTTCAGATAAGTGAAGGAGATATCTACAGCACCTGCAGTAGCAGCCACGATATCAACATTATCTATTTGCTGTCCGCCTGCGAGATTAGAGTAGATAAATTTACCTGTGATACCTGCGCTGAAGTTGTCAGATAATTTACGGGCATAAGCAACTGCAACTTCAAACTCATTTGGACGGCCTACTCCAAGCGATCCGCCATTGATGTCAGTAAACTGCAAATCACCTAAGGCAAAATATCTAAGGGAAACACCGAGTGTTTGAAATTCATCTAAACGTTTGTATCCGGCGAGATAAGCCATATATACATCCTGTAATCCGAGTGATCTTAACCATGGGCTATAGCTGGCAGCCAGGCCAAGGTCGGAATCAATAAATGCCAGTTTGGAAGCATTATGATGCATACTGTTGGCATCCGGAGAGGATGCAATCCCAGCATCTCCCATAGCTGCAGATCTTGCGTCAGGAACAATTCGAAGGAATGGTACTGCGCTAATAATTGTATTGGGACAATCTAAAGCATTTTGGAACTGGCATTGACTGTAAGCC
>JALYSC010000429.1 GCA_030855005.1 Bacteroidota bacterium
CTTTTAGACCAGTCGGTGTAGTGACCCAACAACGGTTGTTTTTATCAACATTTATCATCAACACTTCACGCAGATTGCTTTTGACGTCAGTCTTAGATTCTCCACTCTCTTGAAATTTTCTTTGCACTTTATCCCAAACAGCAATTTTCCCATTATGCAAGCCTAACAGGATATTACCATGGTTATCTTTAGTCATGGTGGTAATGGTGGAGCGCAATTCAGGAGGATAGATGGTTACTATCGTTTTATGTACAGGATCATACTTATGGATATATCCTGCCTGACAACCAATCCAGATCAATCCGTCATCAGCCTCAAGAAAGCTCCATACAAGATTGTATGCAGGTGGCCCGGGCAAGAGGATATTGCGTTTAAAATGCCAATTGCGATCGAATATTGAAATGCCACCACCCCATGTAGCAATTAAAATTTCTCCTTCCGAAGTTTCAATGACTGCATTAATATCATTCCGGGGAATCGACGCAGAGTTTCCTTCGATATGCCGAATGGATTGAAAGTAATTACGGTATGGATTAAATATACTTATTCCTCTATCAGTCCCGACCCAGATATTCTCATCACGGTCCTGAAAAATGGTGTTAATGCTGTAGTTGTAAGCAATTCCATTAGAGTTCTTAATATCAGAAGTAATAAAATCAAAATCATCTGTAGCACGGTTATAAACTAATAAACCTGCATGATCTGTGCCCAACCATACATTATGCCGTCTGTCTTCATACATCGAGTTAACTAATAAGGTGAGATTACCACTTTGAGCATCCACCTGCCGTTTTTTAATATCAGTAATTGAATAGGTATGTAATTTTTTAGTCTTGGTATCATATCGAAATAGCCAGTGCTTCCAGGTCGAGAGCCAAAGATTCTGCTCACTGTCCATCATTAAATATCTAAGTGTATTTGTGTCCCCAAACTGCTCCTTCAATTGAATTAACAATGGATCTTTTGGATGATCATCACCTGAAGACTCAAGCGTATTTGTTTTAGGATCAGCTATAAGGAGATGCAGGTAATTGTGAAAAAAATATTTTCCTGTAGTTGAATCCTGCACCATATACGTTTGTGTGTAATAATGACCGCCGCCAGGGTTGATAAGTGTGTCCAATACTTCAGATGTCTGGCCCACATAATAGATGAACGCGAGATTATTTAGACCGTAGTTAACTTTGTCTTCGCCGGTAAATACTTTAGGACCTTGTACCGGCTCTATCTTTAATAAATCCTTAATTTTCACAGATGACCATTTGCTGGTGTAGATATCCAACATGTCTATGCTGCGATGCTTTACAACGCAGATCTTTTTTGTATCACGATTGAAATATAAACCGCCATTAGCGATTTCCTCCAGTGTGGAATGTGTGATAAAATCTGAATAGTTTAAGAAACGGCTACCATCATATCGCTGCACCCCATTTTGATTCAGAATCCAGATATATCCTTTTGAATCTTGTTGTATTCCTGTTATACGTGTATGCAATAGTCCATCGGACTGATCCAGATGCCTGAAGGTATATTTGTAATTTAACTGTGCAGAAAGGCTGTATAACCATAGCAGAAAAAATACAAGAAGGGCATGGCGCATAGTTAAAAGTTACTTACTAAAGTATCTAAAAAAGAATGTAAAGTTTGATTCAATTTTTGAAGTCATTTGATAGTTACAGAATCAAAAAGCACTCTCCCATCTCGCTACCCTCCAGCATGGCTTGACTATAAGCCCTTAGAAAATGTATTCATTTGTTTTAGTACGTCAGATTTTGTAACGGCATCATCGTCAGTTGATCCGGTAAGATTAAATACACCCTGGCCACAACTTCCTATAATGGCGTGCGCGTAAGCATTATTACCAATTCTAAACCCGGGTTTAAAAATGATTTTTTGGGGTGACCTTAATCGCAACATATTTCCAAAGGAAGGTGGTATATCCTGGCTTGTCTCTATAAAGCCATTGGACTGATAAAACCGAGACCCCTGTGTTAATCCGCTTAAAAATAAAGCGGGTCCACAATTACTATATAAATCGCTCTCCCAAATGCCTCTGCCGAAAGTAGATGCCTGAATAAGACCAAATGTCTCGTTTACAAAGACATCCGTGACGGGTACAAGAGGCATTCCATTATAAAAAGGCACCCAATCAAACATCGTATAATCCATAAAAAATACACCCAGTTCTGTTCCAATATAGGTATCTCCTTCATCAGTGTATGTTATTGAATAGACAGGAATATTAGGCAATGACCCGGTGAAATTTGTCCAGCTGGCCCCGGCATTATTTGAATAGAAAACCTTGTTCTGACCATTATTTCCCGTCATCGTGACCCATAGCTCATCAGGATGATTGTTTCTGCAGGACAGATCTGTAATGACTCCAAAAGCTGCAGGCCAGCCGGCAGTGCCGGAAATTGTTATCCAGTTGGTTCCTTGATTATCCGATCTACTAATCGTTGTTGCATTGGCAGCATATAATCTGTCAGGAAAAGCGGCAGTGACTGCAAAACCGCCGGTATGGCTGTTCCCACCATTTGATGTACCTATGTTAACCAGATTTGTCCATGCTCCACCCTGATTGGTGGATCGCCATATTGAATTGGCATAGCCCACATATACGATATTATTATTAGTCGGATGAGCGATGAGGTTGGGAAAAAATGTTCGATTCGTACTATCTCCCGGACTGATAAAATCTCTGGAATTAGAAGACCTTGTATATTTATAAATATTTCTATTCACGACCATGTAGAATATATTATTATCCCCATTAACAAAATCAACTGAAAAGCCATCCCCTGCACCACAATAAATCATATTTGCACCATTGGTCGTATATGCAGTGCCATTATCCTGAGCCCCGCCAATAAACAGTGAATTCGTTCCGTCAAAACCATCCATGTGATAATATTGCGTGCAAGCCAGGCCATTGGACCGGTCCTGCCATGTAAATCCGACATCCTCGCTTACAAATACACCTCCATCTGTGGCGGCATATAGCAGATTATTATTTGGACTATAGGCCAGGTCATGAATATCACTATGAAGATAATTGGCAGGTGGCGGCATATTATTCGTAATATTTCCTACTGTAGTAAAGCCAAACGTAATTCCATTGTTTACGGAAAGGGACAGATTGATTCCTGCAGCTACCATATACAAGGAATCCAGAGGATGAACAGCAAATGCG
>JALYSC010000430.1 GCA_030855005.1 Bacteroidota bacterium
GAGTAACCGGCATTGTGCAATACTTTTTTCAAATGATGAAACACTTCTGTGCCCATGCGCAAAGCATCACGAAAATGATCAGCACCTATTGGCATGATCATAAATTCCTGAAAGTCGATGCTATTATCAGCATGCGATCCACCATTTAAAATATTCATCATTGGGACGGGCAGTACATGAGCACTCACACCTCCTATATAGCGAAAGAGTGGTTGATTGTGTTCAATTGCAGCAGCTTTTGCAACAGCAAGGCTCACCCCGAGCATGGCGTTAGCGCCAATACCAGATTTATTAAGATTGGTATCCAGATCTATCATCGCCTGATCGATTTCCAACTGTTCGGATACGTCCATGCCCAACACTTGTTCCGCAATGCGCTCTTCAACATTACGACAGGCTTCTAGAACACCTTTCCCCATATATCGGGTAGGATCACCATCCCGAAGTTCTACCGCTTCATGTTTTCCGGTTGATGCACCTGAAGGAACAGCGGCACGGCCTACAACACCGGCTTCTGTAATTACTTCAACTTCTACTGTAGGATTTCCGCGGCTATCTAAGATTTCGCGGGCGATCAGATCAACAATAACACTCATGGCAGCTAGTTTAGTTGGAAGGTTCTGAAATGATATGCTGACGGATGACATCAAGATATTCATCAAATAAATAACGGGAATCATGTGGACCCGGAGAAGACTCAGGATGATACTGAACGGAGAATGCAGGTTTCCCAATGATTTGAATTCCTTCGATCGTTTGATCATTCAGATTTCGATGTGTCACCTGGATTTTATCAAGGTTTCTTTCTATTTCCTCCGGTGATACACCAAAGCCATGGTTTTGACTTGTGATCTCAGTTCGACCTGTGAGTGTATTTAATACAGGATGATTGATGCCACGGTGACCGTGATGCATTTTATAAGTATTCAGCCCTTGTGATAATGCCAGGAGCTGATGTCCCAGACAGATGCCGAATACAGGAATATCTGCGCTGACTATTTTTTCAATTGTTGCAATGGCATACTTCATAGAAGCCGGATCTCCGGGACCATTGGATAAGAAAATACCATGTGGAGAGAAAGCAAGTAGTTCTTCGAAAGATGTTTTCGCAGGAAATACTTTTACAAAACAATCCCTCTCGTTAAAACAGCGAAGGATATTTGATTTGATTCCAAAATCAAGTGCTGATATGCGAAACGTTGCAGTAGGATTCCCTACTTCATACGCCACGCGTGTAGATACTACCGAGGCTAATTCCAATCCTTCCATGGATGGGACACCTCTAAGCTTTTGCATTAAAGAATCGATATCAAGATCTTCGTTGGAGATAATGCAATTCATCGCTCCTTTGCTTCTGATATGCCTAACTATTGCGCGTGTGTCAACACCATAAATACACAGACGATCCTGATCTTCAAAATATGTCTGAATGGATTGATCAGCTATAGGTCTGCTGTAGTCATCGATAAAACTTTTGCAGACGAGTGCATTAATCTGCATGTGGCCGCTTTCGATTTCTTCATCTTTAATACCATAATTGCCGATGTGTACATGTGTGGTCACAAGTATCTGTCCGTAGTAAGAAGGATCAGTAAAAATTTCCTGGTAACCGGTCATCCCGGTATTGAAACAAATTTCACCAGTCGCAGTCCCCGTTTTACCGGCAGCCCTTCCTTCGTAATAAGTACCGTCTTCGAGCAGAAGAATGGCTTTAGTATTACCTGAATTTAATGGCATATGGTCAGAGCTAATTTTCAGGAGCATAAAGTTATATAGAAAAAAATATAATCCATTTTTATTCCTGATACGTCAAAAAAAGGGCTGCAAAATGAATCGCAACCCTTTTTTTATATCTGTCCGTAACAACTGATTATTCTTCTTCAGTTGCAGCGGTCTTCTTAGTCGCAACAGCGGCAGGAGCTACAGCAACGGCTGCTGCAGTTCCAGTTGTTTTGGCCTTTCCTCTTCGGGTGCGACGAGTTTTAGTTTTATCTGTATCTCTCGCTTCACTTCTGCGACGTTTAGTATTGGTATATAATTCATTAAAATCCACCAATTCGATCATACCCATTTCTGCACCATCACCGCGACGAAAACCGGTACGGATGACTCGTGTATAACCACCCGGACGATTTGCAATTTTTGTAGCGACAGTAGAAAAAAGTTCTGTTACGGCTTCCTTGCTGCTGAGGTAAGCAAAGACAACACGACGATTGTGCGTCGTATTCTCTTTCGATTTAGTGATCAGGGGCTCAATAAATTTCTTCAGCGCTTTTGCTTTCGCAAGCGTTGTAAAAATCCGTTTGTGCGTGATGAGGGCATTACTGAGGTTCATCAATAAGGCTGCCCGGTGGCCGGCTTTACGACCTAAGTGGTTGAATTTTTTCCCGTGTCTCATGATTCGGTATGGTTATTAAAAATGAATGACTCCGCAGCACCGGTCAAAGACCTGAAGTATGGTTACTGCAATTGGTTTTAAAATTAGTCTTCGTCTAATTTATACTTGGAAAGATCCATGCCGAAGGTTAGACCTTTCATTTGTAAAAGTTCTTCGATCTCGACGAGGGATTTTTTTCCAAAATTTCTGAACTTCAAAAGTTCATGTGTATCAAAACGTACTAATTCAGCAAGTGAATTAATCTTGGCTGCTTTTAAGCAATTGTAAGCACGTACTGACAGATCAAGATCTTCAAGAGATGTCTTCAACAGCTTACGCATGCTGAGGATGTGCTCATTGACGATACCGTCTTCCTTGCCTACTTTATCATCGAATGTGATGTGTTCGTCAGTAATCAGCATAAGATGCTGTATCATAATGCGGCTAGCTTCTTTGATGGCTTCCTCAGGATGGATGGTACCATCTGTTTCAACCTCAATGCTTAGTTTCTCATAGTCTGTGCGTTGACCAACACGTGTATTAGAAACCTGGTAAGCTACTTTTTTGATTGGGGTATAGATAGCATCAACCGGAATAACACCGATAGGTGCATTCTCTGGCATATTATCTTCTGCCGGTACGTATCCTCTTCCCTTTGTAATGGTCATCTCCAACTCGAGGTTGACCGATGGTTCCATACGGCAGATGAGCAGATCAGGATTCATTACTTTGAAGACATTCGTTTTTGACTCGATGTCTTTAGCTCTGAATTCATCCTGTCCGCTGATCGTGATGTAGATCTGATGTTCGG
>JALYSC010000431.1 GCA_030855005.1 Bacteroidota bacterium
GTGTTGGCTCCCCTCTTGAGTCTGACGGATCCGGATTATGGAAACTTGCCGGTGGATAGGTAAGTGTACCCGCTGATGCTATTCTGAGCATATACCCATTCAGTGGCTTTAAATGTGTCAGGCTTCCTACCCAGCCAATCGTACTGTTGACATATTGAGCAAATGAGGACTGGCTCTTAATGATATCACCGGCTTGCTTTGGAATAGATGCAAGTGCGGCATTCACCGTGAGTTTGTAATTCGGGATGTATCCAATCCAGTTCCAACCTGCTACAACAGGGATCGGTACAGCAGCAGGTGTCAGCGCATTGCCTGTGATCTTGATCGTATTTGATTGTGCCGCCTGGTATAAGTACAATGTCGTATTCGTAATTGTACTTAACGCACCAGACCAGGTACCATTGCCATTCGTACTGAATTTGGTTTGATCCTTGATGAGATCATTGTTAGGGTTATTAATATTTCCTAATACTGTATTGATCGCAGGGTTTGGAAAGCCAAGATTAAATGAAATCCAATTCCAACCTGTCTTCACAGGGATCTCGCGAAGTAGTAAACTGCCTGTTGTAACGATACCGGGTGCTGCAGCCGTACCCGTCACACCATTTGAAGTGAATGTAATATTGCCGGACAGCGTTGCAGGATAATGAAGGCATGCTGAAGCATCAAAGATCTCATACACCAAAGGCTTGCCTGCATCTGTTGAATTACCATACACAGTCACAAACGCTACCCAGTAATTATACGCAGGCACAAATGTTAGTTTGCCTGTACCTCGCAGTTGACCAGCGATGAAAACTCCAATCTGGTCCTCTGCATCAACAGATAAAGATCCACTAATCATAAATTGGAGACTCATATTCATGGTCAATTGGTACAAGGCAGGATTTAGATTCCAATTCGGTGGCCTGCATATGACTCGTGCACCAAAAGGCAAGGCCTCATCACCACCCATAAAGAAAGGGTTCTCACCTGTCTCTGTATGAAGAATAATAGAATCAGAAAACCAACCCAATGCGACTGTGGAATCCACTTTAAATTCAACATCACGAATTTCATTTGGCACTAATGTTCCTGCATCAGGTGTTACATGCAACCAGTCAGGAATATTCTGAATGGTGAATGGAACTGGATAGCCACCGCGATTATGAATTTTAGCAGTGATGGTTTTATTCTCATCCGCAAATTTTGTAAGACCTATACTATCTGTCAGCCATGCTAATTCATTGCGGTCAACATAAAATTCCCAGTCTGTGCCGATCATCATATTTCCGGTGAGATCTTCAATTTCGTGAAGCTCTGCACGTAGGATACGATTTTCAAATTCCTGATTTGCGAACAGTGGATCGAACACAATTTTATTATCCACACAAGTGATATGCGCATCGATCAATAGATTGGTTGTAGCATCGTACAGAGCGGCATTGTTAGCACTTGTCAGATCTCCTGTAATGATCTTATCACAGTTGATGTCCTGGTTGAACGTAAATGAGATTTCATCTCCTACCTGGAATACTCCATCAGATGGTTGAGGAACACCTACCAGACTTGGTGGTTCCCTGTCAATGCGTCCTTTGATGACCTGCGAATAACCAGGTCGATCTGTTGCATCTCCGGAACATACTGCTACAGCTCTAATCTCATATGGTCCATCTGAAAGACCGGTTGTCTGCCAGAAAAACTGAGTGAAATCTGGTTGTAAAACAGGTGGTTTCGGATCAGGTAATGCATCAAAATCTATCCAATTAGGATTATACCGATCTGATATCCCGGGGATATTGATCCATGCCCCATCACCATTTGATCTACGGTATTGGACTCTGATAAGTTTAAAACTTGTCTCTGTAGTGTCGTATCCGGAAACCGTAATACGTCGTTCATCGTCAGATCCTGGTGTAAGCGGATCGGGGAAGATGACCCAATCCTGCTCCGGTACATTGATATTGACTTCGCTACATGGCCGGATGAAATGGACACCCAGATACATGGCAGAAAAGAATTTAGGATCGCCGGCCAATGGTAAGGAAAGTGCGAGGTTGCGCTCAAATTCACATTCAGATACCAGCGCTACCAGCAAACTGTCATAGTCATATTCGATTGGCCCACGCTCGATCGTCAACGTGACCATTTGAGAGGTGCCGTAGGGAATGATAAATTTCTGCAGGTAATTCAATGGTTGCCCATTCAATTTAATGACGGCTCCATTCGGGTTGTTGGCGGCGACAGAAGTAAAGGCGTAAGTCCAGTCTTCGTTGGAAGCACTCAGGTTGCCAAGTTTGAGTTGGAACACTGCCGCTTCGTTCCCCGGCACATTGGAGGCCACAAATTGAGATCCAGGGGCTAGTTCGAGATTGGGCCCTTCGCGATTGGCAGAGCCAGGCTCCCAAGGGCAGGAGGTTTGACCTGCTTTCAACTTGAATACAGGTGTCTTATACACACTATCCATGCTTACATCTACTGTGAATGCATCCCCCGGGTCATTATCACTTAGCGTATAGCCTGTCTGGACACTTGTAGCTGTTCCGGTTTCATCATTAAAGCTATTGCTGGTATTGGTGATGAATTTCAAATTACCCTTGAAGCCTGCATCGCTAAAGGAAAATCCAAATCCGGTAGCAAGTGAAAATTCGCTATTGATAGAATTTTCAATCGTAGTATTTGTGGTCGTGTCGCTTGTTTCTGAATATTCATAGGACGCACCTGCATCAAAAGATAGATTCCTGATAAATTCCGAACTATCCTTTAACATCGCATTTCTTTCCAGAATGGCTTCCCACCTGGATTTGGATTCGGTGTATCGTGCCACATCGGCAGAATCTGCCTCCGGGTTGGAAGCCAGGAGATTGAGATAGCGAAGTACGTTGTTAACGATATTAAATTCAGAGTAGACGAAGGTTGTCGCAAAATCTCCTGGTTCTACATTCAACACCACTGTAACATCAGCTTCACAAATCGTATCGTTGAAACTTACTTTGTCCGCAAGCCCAAAAATAATGTTAAGCGCTTCTCCAAGATAAACGTCCCCTCCTCGTTCACCACCTACAATTAATTCTCCATCGTTTGTAGATACTTTGGTACTAAAGCTTACACACGTTTCAAAAGAATTGTTAGATATCCTTTTATAGGTGACCTGCGCCGCTGTATTTAGCAAAACATCTGCATCAATCGTCTCAATAACACCAATGCCT
>JALYSC010000057.1:0-7737 GCA_030855005.1 Bacteroidota bacterium
ATCTATACGGTTGTATTTATTACTCCGCCCGGTCTTACCCCGCATTCAGCACATGACCACCTTAGTCATCACGATGATACCTGCGAGACTGATCCCTGCCATATTGCCATTTTTCACCCGGGACATACGGGTGCATGCAGTCATAAATATCACCTGACACAAGGGCATAGTGATTGTCCTAAATGTAAACTTTCAATACTCAAACAAGTACCTGCGACAGCATACTTGTTTTCCTTCCATGCAAACACAAAAACAACTACATGTCTCGTTGATATTCTGACGCTAATTAGAGAATGTAGTTTTTCTGCCACATCCAGAGGACCTCCGGGTTCATCCCACGCGTAAGCAAATTTTTTCTTAAGATCGATGTGACTTCCTTCCTTCCCGAAGCCAAGTCTAATCCAGTTTTACCTAAACTAAACATCATGAAATCATATAGATTTCTCTTACCTGTCATTTCTTTAATCATCCTTATCACCGCCTGCGAGAAAAATCCGATTATCCCCAACGAAGAGGAGCTTATCACTACAATGATATACACTTTGTCACCAGTCAATGGAGGTCCCAATGCAGTATTCTATTTTGAAGACTCAGATGGCGATGGCGGTGCACCGCCTATTATCAATGCCGATTCACTGCTTGCTAACACCACATATGAAGGAGTAATTACTATGCTGAATAAATCCATTTCACCACCGGATAATATTCATGAAGAAATTCTTGAAGAAGGAATTGACCATCAGTTTTTTTACACGAGCACCGGAAGTTCCATTATAATTTTATATCAGGACGAAGACAATAGTGGACTTCCAATAGGGCTGTCTACAAAGTTAATGACAGCTGATTTTTCGACAGGATTATTGACCATTACCTTAAGACACTTACCTGAGAAAATTGGACTACACGTTAGCGAAGGTGATATAACCAATGCTGGTGGAGAAACAGATATTGAACTCACGTTTCCACTTGTCATCAAATGAAATCGCTAATCACAATATTAATTATCGCGCTGACTTGTTGGGTAGAAGTATATGCGCAGCCATGTAAGATTACATTGCAAGGATATGTCTTCGATCAGTCTACGCATGAACCAATGGAATTTGCATCGATCGGTGTTCTTGAAACTGCAATTGGGACCATTGTAGATAGTACTGGTTACTTTCAGATTAGCAACATTTGTAAGGGAACATATCACTTGCAAATTGAACATCTTGGATGTGATCCTCTCCGTATTTTCATTGATATTAAAGCAGACACTTCGATTACATTATATATCAATCATCATGCAGAGCTGCTGAAGGAAGTTGTTGTCTCAGCATATAATGGATCAGATGGCGAAAGTCAATCCAGAAATGATCTTGGTCTTACCCTGATTAAAAATAATGCAGGCAATACGCTGGCAGATTTGACTGAACAAATCAATGGAGTGCATTCATTAAGAAACGGTTCAGGTATCAGCAAACCAATTATCCATGGTCTGTTTGGAAATCGAATTGGAGTGATCAATAATGGACTTCTCCATGCAGGTCAGCAATGGGGATCTGATCATGCACCTGAAATCGATCCAAACGGTGCCGGAATAATTAAAGTTCTAAAAGGTTCGGCAGCTATTGAATATGGGTCACAGGCTATGGGAGGTGCAATCATTGTGGAAGCCGGCCCAATCGAAAAGGATCCTCATATACACGGGTATGCTGGATATGCATTTAATAGCAATGGCTTAGGGCACACATTATATACAAGGTTAAACAAATCTACTGCGAGCTTAGGATGGCGATTAAGTGGCACACTTAAAAAATCCGGAGACCATACAACACCTGATTATTATCTTACAAATACAGGTGTCGTCGAATCCAATTTATCGGGTCAACTTATGTACGAACCTTCAGAAAATATTCAGCATGAAATTTATTACAGTGTATTCCATACGCAACTTGGTATTTTCGCAGGTTCGCACATTAGTAATTTGACAGATCTGGAAACTGCCATATCAAGGCAGGAACCACAATCTATTTCTTCGAAATTTTCCTATGTTATAGCTTCTCCAAAACAAATTGTCACGCATCATCTCCTGACCTATAAAGGGAGAAAATTTACTACTGCTAATTCCACACTTGAATGGTCTTATGGGCTTCAATCTAACCATAGACAAGAATTTGATATCAGAAGGGGAGACCGCTCTGACATTCCGGCTTTAGATCTTCAGTTGTGGTCACATCAGGTTGGAATCAAATATCACAAAGACCTGGAACGCATTAATTATAAAGCCGGCTTGCAGGGAAGCTGGACAGATAATACTAACAGCTATGAGACAGGCATTCTTCCCCTGATCCCGGATTACACGCTGGGAACGGGATCGGCTTTTATACAAATGGATTTTGATTTTGGTAAAATTGGTATGGAGACAGGAGTGCGTTACGATTTTCTAAAATCGCATGTGTGGGCGATCAGTCAAACACTGCCTCGAACTTTGCTTGAGAAACAAAAAGCTTACCATGATGCAGCAGCATCACTCGGTATGCATATGAAACAAAAGAATAACGGGGAAAGTAAGCTCTTGAATGTATTAACGCGGCGATCACCTGCTATAAACGAATTATACAGTAATGGTCTTCACCAGGGTATAGCTGGAATTGAAGAAGGGAATAAGAATCTCAATGCAGAAACCTCATTAAAATCCATCTTGACTCAATCCATCTCTTTACCACAAATTCTTCACGTTGAAGTTTCTGCTTATACACATCTGATATACCAATATATCTATCTGCAGGCTGCTGATGAATTGCGATTGACTATTCGCGGAGCATTTCCGGTCTATCAATATCGCCAGCAGGATGCATGGTTTAGAGGTGTGGATTTCGCTATATATTCTGACTTTTCGCACCGCCTTGAATTACGTTCCACTCTTTCCGTCATCAAAGCAAATTCACTTAAGCTTAAAGCGCCATTAACATTCATTCCTCCTCTGCAATCGGTTACAGCAGTGGGATGGACATTTAATGATTCAAAAAGATGGAAAGGTGCCAGGGTATCAGCTACCGGAACTTACACAGGACGGCAGCGATATTGGGATGAGTTTGCTGAATTGGTAGCTCCTCCTGAGGCCTATTTTTTATTGAGCGCAAAATTCGAAACTTCTCTTCGTACAGGAAGCGATTGGTTCCATATAGGAATCAATGTAGAAAACTTGCTGGATGTCAGGTACAGGGATTACCTCAACCGGCTGCGGTATTTTGCAGATGAGCAGGGGAGATCGGTGCAAATAAACCTTCGGTACGAGTTTTAAAGAATTCTCCGGAGATTGTTAACAAATCAACCGGGGTATAAATACTGATAGGAATTCTGGTCCAAAATTCGGATATTCGGCAAGCATTTTTGAGTATCACAGATAAGAAGAGGGCAAGTGATGGTTTTTATTTTTTTTTAGCATAACACCTTATCATGGCTCGATGCATGTTGAAATGGGCTTTTGGGATTTTTATGCTTTTGGGATTTCAACTTTCCGATGCCCAGACTTTTAATGGGCAGGGCGGATTGTTGGTCCCACCGGGAGCACCCAATGAAACTGTTGGCATCACGACCTCTAATTGTACGGTATCCGGTATCGGAATCCTGGGTAATGGTTGTACGATGATTGATCATCTTACACTTGACTTCATTCACACTTATACGAGTGACCTTGCTATTTTTTTAATTGCCCCTGGTGGTCAGGTGCTGGAACTCTCTTCCAGTAATGGCGGAGGGGGTGATAATTTTCAGGTGACAGTGTTTACTGATAATACCGCACTCTTTATCACAGAGGGGGCTCCACCATACAACGGGAGTTTCAGACCTGAAGGAAGACAAACCAATACAGTCCCTCCATTCCCTAATACTAACCCTTTAGGCACCTTTACTTTTGACAATACTTTTAATGGATTAAATGCTGATGGAAACTGGACGTTGCTGATCAATGATTTTGTAGCCGTAGATGTTGGAGTGCTCAATGCATGGTCCCTTACTTTTTCAGCAGGAGGCGGATCTCCTCCAGTAGTAACCCTGGGTCCTGATATTACCATCTGCCCAGGTCAATCCACCACCCTGACAGCCACCGTAACACCCTCTGCAGATACCTACCAATGGTCTACAGGTGCAACAACCTCTTCTATTAATGTTGCACCTAATGTCAATGCCACTTACATGGTTACGGTAACATATGATGGTTGTATTGATGCAGATACCATCCAGGTCTTTGTCAATGCCAATGGAGTAACAGCTAATGCCGGAATGGATGTAAGCATTTGCCAGGGAGCAGGAACTACATTAACAGGTTCAGGCGGTGGGCCTATGGCTAACTACAATTGGAGCACCGGTCAGTCAGGCACTACCATTTCTGTTAACCCTGCGATCACAACCACTTACACACTCACTATCACTGATGGTGCCTGCTCAGGGACTGATCAGGTGATAGTCAATGTGACACCAATTCCAATTGCTAACGCAGGCATTGATGTAGAGATTTGTGATGATCAAACAGCTACGCTTACTGCAACCGGAGGTACTCAAAATAATCACTATAGTTGGAATACCGGTCAAACAGGAGCAACGATCACTGTCAGCCCCAATGGTAATACAATCTATACAGTAACTGTAACCATCAATGGTTGTATGGATACTGATGACGTTGAAGTCACAGTAAATCCTGCGCCTACCGTCGATGCGGGACCCAATGTCCAAATATGTCAGGGAGAGTCCGTTGACTTGAGTGCAGATGGATCTGGCGGTACTTATCTGTGGAGCACCGGTCAATCAGGAAGCGATATCACAGTGTCTCCTATAATAACAACCACTTATACAGTTACAATCAATGATAATGGATGTACATCTTCTGATCAGGTAACTGTAACAGTGAATAATATCAATGCCGGTATAAATCCGGATACAGAAATTTGTGAAGGTGCAAGCATAACACTCACGGCTACAGGTGGCACATCCTATGTATGGAGCACTGGTGCCAGTGGACCAAGCATCAACGTCACTCCCGCAAATACAACTACGTATACAGTAACAGTCACGCAAGGAAGCTGCATTGATGAAGCTTCTGTTGAGGTTACAGTCAATCCCATACCAATAGCTATGGTCACTCCGGATGAAGAAATCTGCGCCGGTACCAACCTTATATTAACTGCCTCAGGTGGAACTACCTACTTATGGAGTAGCGGTCAATCAACAAATATCATTAATGTTGCACCAGGTGTAACTACAACTTATAATGTAACTGTCACCGTGGATGGTTGCTCATCTTCCGAAAGCGTGCAGGTTCTTGTTAATCCGACACCTAACGCAAATGCAGGAACAGATGAAAGTATTTGTGATGGTGAAGCTGTAACACTAATTGCAACGGGTCTTACAGGACCAGGTGAATATGAGTGGAGCACAGGAGAATCTACACCTTCCATTATTGTCAATCCACTTACTACCACAACTTATACAGTGACACTGACTAATCAATGGGATTGCGAGGATACTGATGCTGTAACAGTAACTGTCAATGCAATCCCGGTAGCCAATGCAGGGCTCGACATTGATTTATGTTCAGGTGGTGTTGCGATGCTGACTGCTTCAGGTGGAACAACTCCGGCAAGTTATACATGGAGTAATGGACAAAATGGATCGAGTATTTCTGTGAGTCCAAATTCTAATACAACGTATGTTGTAACAGTCTCCATTGCCGGATGTGAAGATGAGGATGAAGTGGAGGTTATTGTACTCCCATCTCCTACTGCCAATGCAGGTCAGGATGAAGAAATTTGCAATGGTACTCAGGTTGATTTAACTGCTTCAGGAGGTGGTGCCTATCTGTGGAATACAGGAGAAACAATAGAAACAATCCAGGTCACACCTGGTATCACGACAACCTATACTATCGAAGTCACTAACATTGATGGGTGCACTGATATAGATGAAGTAACAGTTGTTGTTAATCCTATTCCGATTGCTGATGTAGGACCCGATCAAACGATATGCGAAGGTTCCACCGTGATGCTAAATGCTACAGGAGGCGGAACTTATGAATGGAGTACAGGAGATAATACGCAATCAGTTGATGTTGCTCCTGCAGGAACCACATCCTATACAGTAACTGTAACCGACAGCAATGGTTGTACCGCCACTGATTTAACAACAGTTATAGTCAACCCAATTCCTTTTGCCAATGCAGGCACGAATGTGTTCATACTTACCGGTGAATTAGCTACACTTACTGCAACCGGTGGAGGAACATATCAGTGGAGCACTGGAGAAACTACTGCACAAATTATAGTAGCACCAGGGATCACCACAATTTATTCTGTAACTGTTACAGTCAATGGATGTACAGATCAAGATGAAGTAACAGTCTTTGTCAATGAAGCACCATTTGTAGATCTTGGACCTGATCTGGTCATTTGTGAAGGAGAGACAGCGACCATTAATGCAACTGTCCCCGGACCTTTCACACTTCAATATGAATGGAGTAATGGGGATATGACCAGCAGCATTAATGTCTCACCCTTGATGACAACATCTTATAGTGTTACTGCTACAGATATTAATTCAGGATTGTCAACACTTGATACAATAATTATCACTGTACTTCATTTGCCGATTGGTACTCCCGTTATATCAGGCAATTTAGTGTTATGCCAAAATTATGTCAATGCTTATTCTGTCAATTCACTGTCAGGTGCCACTACGTATCAATGGACAGTACCTGCAGGAGCAATCATTACGTCAGGTCAAAATACAACGTCTATTGATGTTGAATGGGGGACTTCAACTGGTGGTCAGATTCAATTAATAGTATCAAATGATTGCGGCTCGTTACCAGCATCAATCGTTGATATTCTCATCAATATATCACCATTGTTTTCAGGCCCGATTAGTGGTCCACTGGATCCATGCGCAGATGGTGGAAGTTCCTATACTATTGCTTCTGTTTCATCGGCAGATACTTACCAGTGGTCAGTATCAGGTGGAGGTACCATCGTAAGCGGTCAAGGTTCGACTAATTTGTCAATTGCATGGAATGGCACAGCAGGTGGTAATATTTGCGTGGAAGTTTCAAACGAATGTGGAACATCGGCTCCTGTTTGTATTCAAGTATTAACTACAACTACACCCGGTATAAGCGCAGGCGTTGATCAGGAAGTCTGCGGACTTATATCAACACTTGAGGGTGCAGGTACAGGTTCCTGGACGCTGGTAAGTGGACCAGGTGCACCTCAGTTTTCTGATACAAACGACCCTCTTTCTGCTATTCAGGTTTCGGCACCTGGTATTTATATTTTGAAATATGCAATTTCCGATAATGGCTGCATGGCAGAAGATGACGTCACACTTGCTTTTAATGATACACCTTCTATTATCAATGTGTTGACTGATTGTAATTCAATCAATACAGAGTACAAAGTTAGTTTTGATGTTGATGGTGGTACTGCACCCTATGAAGTGAATGGTTCTCCAATAAGTGGTTCATCATTTACTTCTTCATTAACCACATCTGGCACACCATATTCTTTTCAGGTAAAGGATGAAAATGGTTGTGTATCTACAGAGATTACCGGACAACCAACATGTAATTGCACTTCTGAAGCTGGAAGTTTGGTTGCTACCCCTTTAGTTGCGTGTGTTGGAGAAACCGTGGTAGCCATTTATAACGAAGATGGTATTTTAGATGGAAATGATACCATTGCTTTTATCCTGCATGACGGGAATATT
>JALYSC010000057.1:7747-10831 GCA_030855005.1 Bacteroidota bacterium
ATATTCTTGATGGTATTTTAAGTTGGAATTCCATCCCGGAATTTCAGTTTTTATCTTCCATGAATGCTGGTACCACTTATTTTATTTCTGCAGTTATAGCAGATACTGGTGCGGATGGATTACCTGATTTGGCAGATCCATGCAGAGCAGTTTCATCTGCCACCCCGGTTACTTTCTATAAGTATCCAATTGCATTTGCCGGAGAAGACCAGTTGATAGGATGCAATTCACAAGGCATCACCCTTTCATCAGCAGGTTCCTCTAATGGACCAAGTTTTGATTATAACTGGTCTTCATTGACTGGTATTCTTGATGGCAATCCAACCGATGCGCAAATAATAGCTCTTAGTGACGGTGATTATGTGCTAAGAGTGACACAAAACATAGCTGGCTGCGTTACCTTCGATACAATTCAAATTTCACTACATCAATTATCGATTGATCAACTCCAGATTAATATTATTCAACCACTTTGTTTTGGTGATTGTACTGGAGAAATCGAAATAATTAATGCTACGCCTGATCTCTTCTTTGATTTTGGTGACGGAAATTTTACGAATGAAACTTTATTTGACCTGGTGTGTAGCGGAACTTATCCGATTACGGTAATGGATTCACTGGGATGCACACGCGATACGATTGTGTTCATTGAGACCCAGGATCCTGTGGAGGTAAGCCTTGGCCCGGATCTAAAAATCACCATCGGAGATTCCGTTATCCTGATAGCACAAACTTATATAACTACCACAGGATTTAATTGGTTTGCTGCCGATAGCTGTACTTCATGTGTTCAGATAACTGTGGCACCACTTGCTACAACTATTTATAGTGTGGAGGTGACTGATGAAAACCTTTGTACTGCTACTGATGCGATAATTGTGACGGTGGATTTCGCCAGCGAGATTTTCGTACCTACAGTGTTCAGTCCAAATGGCGATAATATCAATGACAGGTTCGTCATTGGCGCCAGCCGGGGCCTTGCATCCATTGATCACATTGAGATTTATGACCGTTGGGGTAATAAAGTTTTTGAAGAAAATAACTTTACACCCGGCGATGAGACGCATAGTTGGGATGGAAGCTATCGCGGATCCATGGTCAACTCTGGAGTTTATGTCTTCTCGATAGATGCTGTTTTCAATGATGGGAGGCCACTTCATTTAAAAGGCGACATAACCCTCCTCCGATAACATATAGAAAACTTAAATTTGACCCATGTTCAGAAACCTGGGTTTGATAATGCTCTTGCTATGTCCGGTTTGGATCCTGGCTCAAAGTCAAACCAACCCATTCGATCTGAAATATCGCAAGCCCATTCCACGGATTACTTCTACTCAGGTTATTGTGCCTCAAGTGGACACTATTGGCGTTGTTCCTTCGGCGCCTAATCCGATAAGTGTAGTTGATAATCAAGTGGATACGACTTTTATTGTAAAAGGCAGCAGGGATAGTTCTTTCAATCCATTTGATATTAATGATGATAGTACCGCAATCACTTCGACTATGGTGGTGGAGGATTCGGTTGTTAAAAAACCCGTTGTTGCCAAAGGAACTGCCCACGTAAGGTCGTCCAGAGGTCTTCAGATATTTTTCCTGCTATTAAGTCTGCTCTTTCTCATTTTCATTGTCAATGTGGAGAGAAGCTTCGTTCGCGATCTGTGGAGGGTCATTTCCAATGAAAACTACAGTTCCCTCCATCACAGAAATCAGAGAAATACAATGCGCCAAATCCTGTTGTTGATGGGTTACCTTGTATTTATTGTCCAGGCAGGTATCTTTTTGTATCACCTCTTGATGGTTTTTGGGTACCAGGGTAATCTTTTGGATAATATCTGGAGTTGTATGTTGCTGATTACCATAGTGTATATTACCAGACATATTATGATTAGTTACCTCAAGTGGCTTTTCAACAATGACAAGGAAATGACCCTCTTTGGCTTTGATGTCAGCATCTTTAACATAATGGTAGGACTGGTCCTTTTGCCTATCAATGTGATGCTCAATTTTGGACCTGAATCCTTAGCTAAGCCATTGATTTACATAGGACTTACGGTAGCAATCATTGCCTACCTTATGCGGCAGTTGAGGTGGTTGCTGACAGCCAGACATTTAATCGCCAATAGTCTTTTTCTCTTTTTTGTTTATCTTTGCGCCGTCGAAATTTTGCCCCTGTGGGCTATTTCGAAGTTTTTCTGGTAGAGACTGAGTCATTAATAACCGTCGAATGGGTACAAACAGTACTAAAGCAAGTCCCAATACAACCACCAAACGAACCGTGAAGACCATATTGGTCTCACAACCTAAACCAGAGCGATCGCCTTACTACGATATTGAGAAAAAATATGGTATCCATATAGACTGGAGACCCTTCAATCACGTAGAGGCTGTCACTGAGAAGGAGTTTCGAAAAAACAGAATTCGTCCCGACGAATTCCAGGCGGTGGTCATGACGAGCAAAAATAGCATCGATCACTTCTTCAGGATGTGTGAGGAAATGCGCGTCAAGGTGTCGCAGGACATGAAATACTTTTGTACTTCGGAGACTGTAGCACATTACCTGCAGAAATTCATTCAGTACAGAAAAAGGAAGGTGTTTGTCGGAGAGAGATCCATCCAGGATCTGGCTAATTCCATACAAAAGCATAAATCAACTACACGCTTTCTGGTACCCTGCTCAAACCTGGGCAAAGAAGATGTAATCGATTATCTGAAGCAAAAAGAAGTCAACTTCGAGGCGGCGATCATGTATAAGTCCGTGTCAAGTGATCTGTCTGATCTCCGTGACATCTTCTACGATATGCTTATTTTCTTCAGCCCGCAGGGAATTGAATCTTTGTTTGAGAATTTTCCCGATTTCAAACAAAATAATACCCGGATCGCTGTTTTTGGAAATATCACTGCTAAAGCAGCTGAGGAAAAGCAACTGAGGATTGACGTCGTGGCACCTGCTCCCGGCATTCCTTCCATGTCAATGGCCCTGGATAAATATCTTCAGGAATCAAACAAATAGGCAATTCTATTTCAGGGTGTATTACGAAGTCTACTGATCCATAGTTGTTGCATAATATGCTAACGTCTCTATCC
>JALYSC010000432.1 GCA_030855005.1 Bacteroidota bacterium
ATTCGTTTCAATGGATATAAAGCGACTGCCGATCTCGACAGTATGATCATCATACTTGGCTATATCTGCAAATGGTATTTCCCAGTTTTCCTTTTCCAGGTCAGAATTGACGAGTAATATTTCAAGCCCTTTTTCATGGAACCTGTAGATCACTACGCGAACAGTATCAAAGACATTCATAATTCGGATAAGATTGCTCTGTAAAAATACATTACCGGAACGGTTATTTACTCTTTTTGTTGGATAGTAAGCGGGTGACCAATTCAAATAAACTTACCGCAAGCAGAATCCTTTCCTCTTCCTCAACCAGATCTTGAATCAGAGTAAATGCACGCTGTTGTGGCGAATGAGGTCGCGAGGGATCAAAGAGATGTCCCACATCTTTATTTCGGATCATCACAGCGAGCAAATCATTAGAGTACGGTTTGATCCGTGCTAATACTTCCTTACTCCGCAGGCTGATCATCACATTGTTTTGATCGATGACAGCCACCTGGTTACCGTTGAGGTACACATCTACATCACGCTTCTTTATTCTAAAGATGAATTCATTGTTACGCGTCCTGGTGCATAGCAAAGCTTCACGGCTACCTTTAATATAATCCTTGTAGGCAAAGACAACCATAGGTTCATAATAGATAGAATAGAGGCTTCCAGATAATACCTTATCAAGCCCCTGCTTCTGGGATTTAATCTCGTGTTTCAATGACAAGAGTTCAAGCTCATGTTCAGATTCCCATGGGATGATCTGATCTGTCATGGGTTTAAGCAACTGACGCATGAATGCCAGATCAGCATTAATCCTTTTGACACCCGGGGATAATTTTAGGATGGCCCTAACGAGATCTTCGATCATAGAGGGAGAAAGTTATAATAAAAACGGAACCGAACCATCCAAAGAAATCTGAGCTAGGCTACATATAAGTGCGAATGGTCGAATTCTTACGCATGGTTTTACGAAGACGACGGATTGCACGCTCTTTAATCTGGCGAACACGTTCGCGCGTAAGTTCCAAATGCTCACCTATTTCGTCCAGAGTCAATGGCTTCTCTCCTTTTAATCCGAAATAATAAGCAAGGACTTCAGCTTCACGGGGAGCCAGAGAATTTAGGCTATATTGAATATCCATCCGCAATGATTCTTCCATCAACTTTAGATCAGGCTGCATTTCACCATCTGTCTCGATCATGTCAAGCAGAGTAAAACTATCCTCATCCGAAGAAACAGGTGCATCAAAAGATACATGACGGTTCTGTCCAGGCATAGCATTTACCACATCCCGTAAAGGTACATTCAGTACTTCCGCTAACTCTTCCTGCGTAGGTTCTCTTTCAAACTCCTGGATAAATGTTACATAAGCTTCATTTAACCGATTGTAGGAAGTTGATTTATTATGCGGCATCCTTACGATCCTGGCGTATTCAACAATAGCCTGGAGGATACTCTGGCGAATCCACCAGACAGCATATGAAATAAATTTAAATCCTTTAGTTTCATCAAACCTTTTAGCAGCCTTCATCAAACCTACGTTACCCTCATTGATAAGGTCACTCAGCGATAAGCCCTGGTTTTGATATTGTTTGGCGACTGAGACAACGAAGCGCAGATTGGCTTCTGTCATCCTTTCTAGAGCAGCCTGGTCACCAGTACGAGCAAGGGCAGCCAGTCGAGTCTCCTCCTCAGCATTCATCATATCGATTTTGCTGATGTCCTGGAGATATTTTTCAAGAGCAAGGCTTTCCCTGCTAGTGATGCGATTAGCGATTTTTAACTGGCGCATGACTGGCGGCGTAATTTAGAGTGTGTTCAAAAATATTTGATTAAGTCACTAGAAGGTACAATAGTGGATGTTAAAAAGTTCACAACAAAGGCAGTCACTTTCTAAAAATCTTTCAAGGAAACAGCCAAATCACAACATGGGTCTTGAATGACTGTTATACTTGTCTTAAACTTCCATATTCCACCCAACACTGACGCATCAGTTGATGGTCTAACGGATAAAAAATACCAATTCTTATGAAAAACTACAAATTGCTTACATCTGCCCTGTTGGGTTCCTTCTTAATACTCATGTCCTGCGAAAAGAAGATTACAGATAACCTATCCTGCAACCAGATCCAACTTAATAAGCCTTTCACAGCCGGAATTGATGATGAGTTCTGCCTTGAAGGCCAGGACTGGAAAATCAAGTTCGGTCCTTTTGTGGAGGATAGTCGCTGTAATGTTCCAACGATCCAATGTGTCTGGGCTGGAAGATTTGTCATGGGTGCCACAATCACAAATAATGGTGAAGTGCTCAACGACACTTTTATTGCTGAGCACAATTGGCAGGATACACTTTACAACGGACCTTACAAGATCATTTTAAAAACAGTGAAGCCAGAAATTCGCACCTCAATGGAACCCCTTGCCCCTTCTGCTTATTCTTTTGAAATGCTTGTGACACAATAATAACAACATCATTAAAGTAAGATGGTGAATCTTACTTATCCCAAAAAAAAGAGACGACCAAATTGGACGTCTCTTTTTTTATTTAATGTTGATTATATCTCGATTACCTTCTAGGTCCGCGATCTCCGCCTCCACCGTCGCGGCTTCCACCACCTCCGCCGTCTCGTCTCGGTCCGCGGTCATCACGTCTAGGTCCGCGGTCATCACGTCTAGGTCCGCGGTCATCACGGAATGAAGAACGCTCAGTGTTTTCCGGAGGACCTTCTTCTCCATAACCATCTTCATACTCCCCATTTTCATTTTTCTTCCGCTCTGGTTTCGGCATCAGGGATTTGCGAGACATACGCATCTTACCTGTACGCTGATCGATCTCCACTAACTGCACTTTGACAGTATCGCCTTCCTTGAATACTTCCTCTACATTATCAATACGGCTATGTGAGATTTCTGACACATGCAGCAATCCACTCTTATTCATGAAGTCAACGAATACACCGTATGGCATTATCGTTCTGACTATAGCTTCATATACATTTCCGACTTCAGGTGTGTGCGTGATTGACTCAATACGAGCTTTGGCAGCTTCAAGTGCTTCTTTATTTGCGCTTGCAATATTGACAATACCCTTATCACCCGCTTCTTCGATATTAATAACTGTACCTGTAGTCGCCTGGATGTCCTGGATAACTTTTCCTCCTGGGCCGATGACAGCAC
>JALYSC010000433.1 GCA_030855005.1 Bacteroidota bacterium
CTCAGGGACCGCGTTGGTAGACAGAAATCTTAAATCTGAAATCTTAAATCTGAAATCCCAAATCCCAAATCCGGACTATGCTTGTGCTTTCGGCGTATTAAAATTCATCGGTGGGAAGGATACATTCTGATCGGACTCGTCGATCGCGCCAAATTGTCCTTCAAATTTCTTGATATTATCCGCCAATGCTTTCATCAATCTTTTGGCGTGTTGGGGAGTGAGGACTATTCGCGCTTTCACCTTTGCTTTTGGCACGTTAGGCATCATGCGGATGAAGTCCACAACAAATTCAGAATGACTATGGGAGATGATTGCCAGGTTAGCATAAATGCCTTCTGCGATATCCTCCGGTAACTCGATATTTAATTGATTCGCTTGATTTTTATCTTCAGCCATGGTGTTAGATCTTCTAGGTTTATAAAAACCAAAGGTATTAACCATTTTCTAAACCCTCTGTTCAAACGAAAAAAGCCAGGCTGAGAGGACAGCCTGGCTTAGAAAAAAGTGGAGGATATATTTTATTGTCTTTCAGCGACCTTGACGGCTGCGGGCATTCCGCTCAGTTTTTCATTGTATTCCCATATTTCAGTTTCAATGGCGAGATAGGCTTCACGCCAGTCAGTCCAGTATTGGGCAGCACTTCCTTTTCCGTAAACTTCATCATACTTGGCATCGAAAGAATCATCTTCACCCATCCATGCCCATTTGTCGAAGAAGTATACAATCATAATATCATTAGCACCTGTGGTACTGCCAAGTTCATTGAAGTACACGCCAAAGGTCTGACCGGGAATTTTTTCAGTATAGACCTTCTTGGCTTTATCCAGAAGACCTTTAGCCATATCCATTTTTCCTTTGGCCACATCAATCGTCCGCACAAATAATTTATTGAGATTAAAATCCGCAGGGAACCTGGAGCGTGTCGGGTCATATCGGATATACTCTGTTTTGGTTCCTTCTTCCATTTTACTGGCTACATTATTTTTCCAGTCGTTATTGTGGGCATCATCATCCGGCCGGGAATCCAGCGCACTCCAAGGGGTGGGACCCATCAGCCATTTGTAATCACCTGAGTTCGGACCTGAGACGACATTATACACTCGTACTCCATGTGCGCCTACAGGATGGTATTTTTTATTGTGGGCACCAATAGCAGTTTCAATTTGATCCATGTGTTCGTAATCGGAACTAAAAGTTTCAATTTCAAAAATGAGATCTGCTGTCTGAGAGAATGCAGCGTACTGCATCATGATCAGAAATAAAAGAAAAAAGTTTTTCATACTAAGTTGGTTTTTATACAATGAAATATTATTTGAATTAAGTAATTCAATTAGTGGTGGAACCATAGCGTCAACAATGTTCTAAAAATACTGCCAGTATTAGTGCGGCTGGAAGGATATCGAGGAGAATAAGACAGTAATATTAAAGATAGTTAATTTACCTTTCCTTGTACCTTTTATCCTAAAACAACTAAACTCACAACAAGGGAATCGCTATTGAAGAGAAGTAAATTCAAATTTCTTTCCATCAAATAATCCAAGATCGCTCAGCTTTAAGGAAGGGATGACTAATAAAGCCATAAAAGAGAGCGTCATAAAAGGTGCATCCAGCTCACATCCGATTTTGGTTTTGACGTATAAGTCAATTGACTCATACGCATGTCCAACTTCTTCAGCACTTAATGTACTCATCAGGCCAGCTACCGGCAAAGCCATACTACGATGTTCTTTGTTCTTCGTGGCAGCCACTCCACCTTTATGATGAATGATCTCATTGATACACGCTGCCAGGTCAGCATCATTAGTCCCCACAGCGACGATATTGTGTGAATCATGGGCTACACTCGAAGCTATAGCTCCATCTTTCATTCCAAATCCACGGATCAATGCAACAGCTGGCACGGCATCCTGATACCGGTTGACAACAACGATCTTAAGTATGTCGCGATCAATGTTAGATTCGAACAATCCCTCTTCCATCATCTCACGATCATGTTCCGTAATGATTGCACCATTAATTGCTCTGATGATGTTGACTTTCCCTTTGTTAAGTGACAATGAGAGATCATCAATGAGAATATTTTTTATTCCAAATGAATTTATAATCGGAATACTCACAGTAGGTAGGCTGACCTTTGCACCATCATACACTTGTTGTCCCGCAATCCAGGTTGACTGAATATTCCACGAAGTCAGATCTTCTACCAGGATCATATCTGCTGGATCACCAGTTTGTAATTGCCCAACATCAAGCTTATAATGAACAATTGGATTGACACATGTGATACGCAGTATGTCTAACATATCATATCCTTCATCAAGTGAACGGGTCACAAGTTGGTTGATATGTCCGCGTAGCAAGTCATCCGGATGTTTGTCGTCGGAGCAGAACATCACCTTATCGGGATGCGAATTGATGAGGGTATGCAGGGCGTCATAATTTTTCGCTGCACTGCCTTCGCGGATGATGATGTGCATACCTGCATCTATTTTATCAAGTGCTTCTTCAAGCGTAGTGCATTCATGGTCTGTAGTAATTCCGGCGGCTGCATATCTGGCAGCATCTTTTCCTTTCAATCCCGGTGCATGTCCATCGATGTTGAGATTGTATTCTTTGGCGAGCTGGATTTTGTCCATGACGAGTGGATCATTTGCAAGGACAGCCGGATAGTTCATCATCTCTGCGAGGTTATGGGTGTCTTTACTTTCAAAAAGTTCGCGGATATCGGAGAGTGGCAATGATGCACCTGATGTTTCAAATGGTGTTGCAGGGACACAGGATGGTGCGCCGAAATAAAATTTGAAACCGGATTTCCTGCCGAGATCCACCATATATCTAACTCCTTCAATACCGCAGACATTTGCAATTTCGTGCGGATCTGATACAGTAGCTACAGTGCCATGTTTCACAGCAATCCGTGCAAAAGCCGGTGGTGTCAGCATTGAACTTTCAATATGAATGTGGGCATCAATGAAGCCTGGCAATAAGTATGGCAAACCCTCCCTGACAACCTCGCCAATTTCAATAGATTCGATCCGACTATTAGCCACAACCGTTTTGCCAAAACCGATACGTCGGTTGACCGGGTCTATAATATTGGATTCGAGGATGAAGGAATTTGATGCCATAAGGCCAAATTTAACAATTGACAAACTGATG
>JALYSC010000434.1:0-2356 GCA_030855005.1 Bacteroidota bacterium
ATTCAATGTCGCCCACTGGAGTAATGTGTCGAATGGAACATAGGATTGATATTTCGCAATGGTCTTCATTTCTTCGAAAATACTTAGTTGCCAATTAGAGGTGAGGCTATCAGTACCAATCGTCATCTGTGCTCCAGCATCGATGAAGGATTGATAATGCGGCAAACTATTCTCGATATAAAGATTAGCGTTAGGGCAGGTCGTCCAAAAAACATTTGCACTCCAGTATTGAGCTGCTTCAATATCATCTCGGTTAGTAAGAGTATTATGAACAAAAAGAGTCCTTTGATGTGGATCCATATGAAGCATCGCATAATAAATAGATGCCTTTCCTGAGGATGTAAAATGGTCTAAAGGAATGCTGAATGTATTGTAAAAATCATAGAAGCCTCCGTTTCCAAATCTAAATAGATCATCTTCCGCTTTCGTCTCCTGATTGTGAATAGAAACAGTTAAAAGGCCTTGATTTAGTTTATTGATCTGTGCAAATAATGTTGGTGAAACAGAATAAGGTGCATGAGGTACTACAGATTTTAGGCCTGTAGCAGCGTGATAAACTTCTTTATAACCAGCTGTTAATTTGTCCGTGGAATTGTCCTGCAGAAAATCAAACATTTCGACAAAACTGTAATAGGTAATTCTGCTTTTCGCCTTAACCTCCAGTGTGTCTTTCTTATTGCAGATATCTCCAACTGCCTGAATTCCATTATTCCACATTTCCGCATCTGCTTCAACAATGGCAGTATCTATGATCTCTTGATCCATGTCCCGAAATCTTACCACATTGGAAATAAAGGGCAGTAGTCCTGTCCCGGTATCCACCTTGCCTTTCATGTGTGACAACTCCAGATGGCAATGTGTATTAATAAAACCGGGAATAATGGTTCCGCTATATTCTTCAAGCAGATCGGGAGAAACCTGATCCCTGGTAGTTACATCAACTACACTATCAGCGTCCATGATAACAACTCCAAATTGGATGGGAGGATTCAAGACCGGGTAAATCCAGTCAGCAGTTAAGTACCTGCGTTGCATTAATATGCTTTTACGACAAAACCATTAATCATACGTGGTTCGAACCATGTACTTTTTGGTGGAAGTGTTCCCCCACTGTCTGAAACTTTGACCAGTTCATCAAACTGCACAGGATAAATACAAAAGCCCACATGATGATCTGAGCTTCTGGCTTTTTCTTCCACACGTTCCGGACCCTGATTTCCGGAAACATAATCAACACGACCATCTGTCCTGACATCTTTGATGCCAAGCAGTATGTCTAATATCTCTTTATCAAGCAATGCAGCGTCTAACACTGCAGCCATTTTCTTATGCTTCTTGATGACTTCGTTTTTCCAGGACAACTGGTACCATTCACCCTGCATGCACATCGTTATCTGATGTTTACGCTGAGGTTTTTGAGGAGTGCCGAGATATTTGACATCACAAACTTTACTTAGCTCGGCAATGAAGCGAGTGAGCTTCAGATTATATGGCAGTTCGATAACGCGGTTATAATCCAAAATATCCAGTTGATCAAAGGGAAATAATGCTGCAAGGATCAGTGAATAGTCTTTTCCTTTTTTATCACCTTGTAACTTATATAATTTTTCACCTGTACTGCAGCGATGATGGCCGTCTGCGATATAAACTTTGGGGACAAGTGATTTATAAAGTTGAGCTAATGCTTCCCCTTCCTTTAAATTGACCTGGTAGAGATTGTATTCATGTGGACCAATATTCGTTGACAAAGACAGGAATGGACTTTTTTTCTTTTTGAGTTTTTGTATTTCTTTTGAAATCTCTTTTAGTTCAGGATGGCATAATAATACCGGCTTCACCATGGCTCCCCGTTGCAACAGCGTCTTGAGCATATCCTGCTCACTGCTAGCAATCGTTTTCTCATGCTTAACGATCTTCCCTTTCGAATAATCATTGATATCGAGCGCAACAATAAGTCCAGAATGCGTTTTCTTTCCTGATTTGATTTCGAGGATATAGTATGCATTCTCTGGTGCCTGGTGAAAAAAACCATTGTCCAGATACTGCGTATAATCATTGCGAACTGTTGCAAAAAAAGAATCCGTTGAGGCAATCAGTTCGACATTGGGATAGATGGCCTGGAATGGAAATATTTTCATCTGATTGTATTAGCTGCTGAGTAGGGGTTATGAATGTGACATCGTAGGCTGTTTAATAAAGGGCAGACTGACGACACTTGCGTCCAGTAATTTTGTGCCTGCTTTGACAGTTAGCAATGTGCCAGGAGTTGCATATTCAGCAGGCACATAGGCCATACCTATTGGTATTTGTAATGAGGGTGATAACGTGCCACTAGTCACCACACCAATATCATCAC
>JALYSC010000434.1:2366-3157 GCA_030855005.1 Bacteroidota bacterium
GGATAACCATGGCGAGGAACTCTGCGATCATCAACTTTAATACCTACAAGCTTCTTAGTGACGCCATCCTTCTTTTGCTTCAACATTATTTCCTTCGAAGGAAAATCACTTTGTTTTTTCAGTTTCGTTATCCATCCAAGGCCAGCTTCGAGAGGAGATGTCATATCATCAATATCATTTCCATATAAACAAAAGCCCATCTCAAGTCTGAGTGTATCTCTTGCACCTAATCCGGCAGCAACTGGTTGAACCGGTTGTTGCAATCCCAAGATTGTATCCCATAATGTAGGAAGATGTTCATTATCCACATACAATTCAAATCCACCGGCTCCGGTATATCCGGTAGCAGATATGAGTACGTTTGGAATTCCCGCGAAAGTGCCTTTTGTAAAATGGTAATATTCAATTTCAGAGAGGACAATATCTGTCAGGGGCTGGAGTAATTCTAAAGCCATTGGTCCCTGGATGGCAATTAATCCTGTCTTCTCTGAAATATCAATCATGCGCACTTCATAATCTTTTGCATAAGATTGAATGTGACTCCAGTCTTTTTCAATGTTAGATGCATTTACTACGAGCATAAAAGCCTGTTCGCCCGCATCACACATATCTTCTGAAAGGCGATACACTAACATGTCGTCTACAATGCCACCTGTTTCATTTGGAAGACAGGAATATTGAGCCTGCCCAATTGCCAGCGTTGATGCGTCGTTAGAGCTGATGCGTTGCACCATGTCAAGTGCGTGTTTACCTTTGACAATAAACTCTCCCATATGGGAGACATCGAATAC
>JALYSC010000435.1 GCA_030855005.1 Bacteroidota bacterium
TATAGTATTGGAGGGTTAAAGTGCTTCCATCAAACTCTGCAAACGAATTGTGGACCAGCCAGTCACCCAAATTTATATACCGCGACCCATTGACACCCATGTGAAAGTCTATCGGTAGATGCCGGTGCCCAAAAATGAAATAATCGATATGAGTTGACTTGAGTATCTCCAGTGCATGCTGCACAAGCCACTCTTTCTCCGGTCCCAAAAATTTAGCATCCGTCTGCGCATGGTCACGACTTTGTCCGGACCAATATCGCATGATCCTGATTCCTGTATTGGGATGTATCCTGGCAAACATCCAACGGCTGACTGGATGTGCAAAAACCTTCTTGATGAATTTATATCCGTGATCACCAGGCCCAAGACCATCTCCATGACCGATATAGAATTTTTTACCATCAATATCATGGATTATCGGCTCACGGAAAATGGGAATATCAAATTCATCCGTCAGGTAGCGGAACATCCACATATCATGATTTCCCGTAAAAAAATAAATATCAACACCGGCATCCTTCAATCTCGCTAGGCATCCTAATAATCGAGAAGATCCTTTTGGAATCACTTGGCCGTATTCAAACCAATAATCCCATACATCACCTACGAGATACAGTGCTTTCATACCAGGTGCGACTGAATCCAGCCATCGCACAATGAGTTTTTCACGGTCCGCACTGGAGGTTACCCCTTTGCTTCCAAGATGGAAATCGGAGGCGAAATAGGTCTTGGTTGGCGTTGTACTCACTAAGGATAAGAATAAGGCAGCCTTGGAAAAAAGATTTAAAGACGAGCCGCTACAGGTTATTAATTAATCCACGAAACGTGTATCAGCTTCCATGACATGACCACAATTGGGGCAGGTACGTTTTTCTTCAGAGCTATAAAACTCTTTGAAGCGTGGCAAAAAGTCTTTTTCAATATTGGTAAGATGAAAAAAAGTGTCATGTAATTTTGTGTTGCAATTATCACAATACCACATCAGTCCATCCTCTTCACTTGCACCGCGTTTTAATTCAATGACCAATCCAATAGAGCCTGGTGACCGTGATGGACTATGGGGTGTACGTGCAGGCAATAAAAACATTTCGCCTTCATGAATTGGAATGTCTACAGCCTTACCATCTTCCTGGATACGCACATTGATGTCACCTTCTAGCTGGTAATACAGTTCTTCAGTTTCATTGAAGTGGTAGTCCTTACGAGCATTGGGCCCGGCCACCACCATTACGATATAATCGCCGGCGTCATGATAAAGGTTGCGATTTGCAACCGGTGGTTTTAATTCATGACGGTTTTCATCAATCCACTTCTGGAGGTTAAAAGGTCTGCGTATCATGGATGCGAAATTACGATTTATGATGCTCTGTCAATACTCTGTTTTTCTTCATTGGATTTAACGTTTACCTCCTCAGTCAACTCTTTATAGATCACGTCCAGTTCTTCCGCTGTTAAATCTTTAATATCGTGTTCCCTGCAAAAATCAAGCAACCAGTCATCCTGTGCATGGCCTCGTGATTTAGCATCAGCGTAGCAGACATCTTCGCAGAAGGTGACGAGATTATATTTTGAAGCGTAATCCGGATAGGTTTTCTCAAGTTGCATTTCAACTGCACGCTTGGCGATGAATTCCGGATTATCTACGTGGTCACGCATTTCATAATAATTTTCTACTGCGAGGTCAGCAATTGCATCCGTATCCTTTTTTCGATTAGCCTGGTAATCTGTAAATGCACCCTGCCAATCTTCGTGATGCACATCCAGATAATGATTGAGTATGCGCACATCTTCCATGGCGCAGTTCATTCCCTGACCATAGAAAGGCACTATTGCATGTGCCGCATCTCCCATTAGTAGGGTAGTAGCAGTGTGCCATGGTGAACACTTAACCGTACCCAAAGCACCTGTAGGATGACTCATGAAGTCTGCTTGGAGATTTGGCATTAAGGACGTCAAATCCGGAAACTGAGTTTTGAAAAAATCCAATACCGCATCCTCTTCCGTCAACTGATTAAAACCAGGTGTCCCATTGAACGCAAGAAACAATGTTACTGTAAAACTTCCATCGAGATTAGGTAATGCAATCACCATATAACTCTGACGAGGCCAGATATGAAGGGCATTTTTTTCTATTTGCCATTCACCGTTGGATCCCACCGGAATTTCTAATTCCTTGTATCCATGATCAAGCCATTCCTGACGGTAGTTAAATCTTATAGAAGAACCGACCTGCATAAATCCCTGACGGATATCGCTGCCAGCTCCATCAGTGCCAATCAATACCTCGCCCTGCAGTTCAAATTTTTCACCTGAAGGAAGAATGATTCCAGAGATTTGTGCGGAGTGAACATCTGCTTGAAGAACCGAATGATGAAAACGAATTTCAATGGCAGGGTTTTTAGCGGCTTCTTCAAGTAACAACGCATTTAGTCCGGGTCGGGAGATGGACTGAATAAATTCATGTTCACGACCACTATAAGGTAACAATCGGGTTATCTCGCCATCCCCTGTATGAATCATACGACCTATCATGGGAATCGAGATCTCCAGAGCCTTTTCACGCAGGCCTACCAGGTCCAGAGCGGCAAGCCCGCGATCTGATAAAGCAAGGTTAATAGAGCGGCCTGCAGCGACAGCTTCATGGCGCAGATCTCCACGTTTTTCTATTACGGTGATCCGATGACCCCGCTGGGCAAGTTGTAGAGCCAGCAGGGTCCCGCACAATCCTGCTCCGGAAATAATCACGTGTGACATGGGCGGAAGATAATTTCTTTTCGTGAGCCTTCAAGGTAGCAAACGGTCAGAACAGCCGATTACTAGATTTTATGCTTTATTAAACATGAAAGCCTGAACTTAGAGTAATTAATTTCAGGTTATAAGAATCCGCCTGACACAATTGATATTTAAGCAAACCCTCGTTATGAAACGTCTGACCTTATTCGCCTTTCTGCTTTTCTCCTGTAGCATTTTTTATGCCCAGGCAGTATCGATTGATAATGTCCCGGTGCCGGTCTCGTATTATAGATTACCAGATAATCCGCTGAACACTTCGTATACAACTTATAGTGCCGAACTTGACATTGACTTCAGAGATCTCTCTAAAATTGGCTATACGCAATCCACCCTGATTGATGAATATCTACGT